>JADLHR010000564.1 GCA_020848665.1 Anaerolineae bacterium | reverse complement strand
CTGCGGCGCTCACCAGAACGAGCCCGCCATTACTCGGCAGAACGAGCCCACACCGGTGACAGGATTCCGCGCACGATGTGTGAGCAGCGCGGATGTTGGAACGTATTGGGGGTCGCGTGATCGGCGGGAGCCGACCCGAAGAAGTGAGGCCGATGCGAAGCGGATGGAGGAGCGTCGAGCGACGCGGGAGATGACTCAGCCCTGCTGCGCCCGCAGACACGGTCCCTCGATGGTGACGGTGTGACAGCGCTCGCGCAGGCGCGAGAGCAGCGCCTGGGTCAGGGGCTTGTTGCCCAGGAAGTCCTGCCAGGCCGGGTACGGCAGGTTCGTCGTCACGAGCGTGGGCTTGCGATGATGCCGCTCTTCCATGAGCTTGAAGAAGATGTTGGTCTGCTCGGGCTTGATGTTGAGGTATCCGAGCTCATCGATTGCGAGTACGTCGACGTTGGCGAGTGAGCGCAGGAGCTTGCGCGTGGAGCGATCGGCCAGCGAGGCGTACATCTCATCGAACAGATCCTGCGCCCGGATGAAGAGGGCCCGATAACCGTTCTGCACAGCTTTGAGCACGAGCGCGCTCATCAGTCCGGTCTTGCCGACGCCGGTTTCGCCGATGAACACGATGTTCTCGGCCTTGGGGATGAAGGAGAGCTCGGCGAGCGTGCGGATCTGGCGCTCCTTGACGCCGGTCTGCAGCTTGAAGGGGAAGGTTTCCAGCGTCCAGCGTTCCGGGATCTTCGCGCGTTTCAGTCGTGCATCGAGCGCGGCCTGCTGGCGTGCCTCCCATTCCGCCCGCATGAGCTGGGTGAGCAGCGTTGCCGGCGGCGTGCCGTCGTGCTCGGCGGCGATGAGATATTCCTCCAGCCGCGCGGCGATGACGTGCAGCTTCAGATTCAGCAGCAGCTGCTGCAGATCCTCGTTATTCATCGTCGGTGCCTTCCGGCGGGGTGAGCTCGAAGGGCACGATGAAGTATTCCGCGGCGATGCGCTTGAGCACCATCCGCTCCAACCGGTCGAGGTCAAAGAGCCGGTACTGTTCGGCGATGTCGAGCGCCGCGAGGAAGGCGGCGCGCGGATACTCCTGCAGCATCGACAGCAGTCGTCGCAATGGCGTACGTCGCTGCCCCACCTGCTGCTTGAGACCGGCCAGATAGCTGGCCAGACGCGGCTCGATCTGCAGCATCTGCACTTCCTCCGGAGCCGGTTGTGCCGGAGGGGAACCGGCCCCGCGCGGCGGCCGGTGCGCCGGGTCGGTCACCCGCACATCGAGCGGCCGATACGCCCGGGCATGGGAGGCCACCTTGCGCGGTCCCTCGTACAAGTCCACCCGATCCAGCGTCTCGCGCACTTCGAGCGAGCGGCCAATGAGCCGGTACGGGGCGGAGTAGCGGATGCGATTGACGTGTACGTAGCCTTCGGCATCCACGATGCGGGTGAAGATCTGGTACACCTCCGGCACGTGCAGCGGCAGGGATTTCAGGCGCGGCTGCTCCACGGCGAAGAGCTCTCGACGGCTGGCGTGCAGCTTGTTCGAGAACGTCGTGTTCCAGGTATCGCACGTGGCCCGGGCCCGCGCGTTCAGATCCGCCCAGCTGGCGAAGTCCTCCCCGGTCAGGAACGCCCGCTCGATGCGATGGAACGGCGCTTCCACGCGCGCCGAGCGGTTGGCATGGCCCTTCTTGTGCGCGCGGAACACAAAGCCGTAGCGCTCGGCGAAGGCGACCATCTCGGGCGCGGCGCTCATCGTCGCACCACTCCCGGCCGCCACGATCACACTGGAGTTGTCGATCATGCAGGTGGCCGCCGCACCGTTGAAGTACGCCAGCGCCTGCGTGAGGAACGCCTTGCACTCGAAGCGCGTAAAGCGCGGATAGCACTGGAAGAAGATCATCCGCGAGTAGCACAGCACCAGCGAGGCGGTCTGCACCCGCGTGAGCACCCCGCCGATCTTCGCCTGATGGGGGCTCGTGTCGTGCTGCATCTCCTGAGACGGGGCGAACTCGTAATGACCGGCCGGAAGCGGTGGCGATGACCCCAGCCCGTGCCGGCGGCAGAACGCGGTGAGGGCCGGATAGGACAGGGTCGCGCCGCGCTTCAGCAGCTCTTCGTGCACCCGGCCCAGGTGGCCTTCATAGCGGGCCTGCAGCTCCAGGATCTGCTCGCGCCAGGGCTCGGCGGCCTCGGCCCGCTCCAGCGGCGGCACCTGCGCGCCCCCGTTGGCGATCACACGCCGCACCGTGCTGCGGGCCACCCCCAGGCTCTGCGCGATCCGGCGACTGCCGTTGCCGTTCGCGCGCAGGGTGAGGATGGCGCTGCGGGTGGCTTCATCCAGCATGGCCGCTCTCCAGGGCCAAGCGCACGAACAGCCGATCCACATCGGCGCGGGCGCGCGCAAAGCCGTCGTCCACTGCGCGGCGCTCGCAGGCGAGCAACTGCTGCAGCAGCCCCTTCTCCAGGGGCTTTCGGGCGCGCCGGGCCATGCCAGCCAGCGCACCCAGATCGTTCAGCCAGCGCTGGGTAGCCGAAGGCTCAGGAGCACTCTGCGCAACCTGTGCCTGCAGGAAGATATGAGGACTGGCCAGGATCAGCTCCCGGGTACGCTCCGTGCCGCCGCGCCAGCCGGCGCACAGCGCGCCGACCTGGCGGGTGGTCGGCTGGCACGAAACGATCGCCCGGGACAGCTCCGTGACCGCCGCCGCGTTGGCGCGCGCCAACGGCAACAGATACTTCATGGCCGCGTGCGCGGACAGAACGCCGGCTCTGACCTGCTCCTGGATCGCCCCCGGCAGCACCTGGATCAGCCCCAGCCGGCGACTCACCCAGCTCCTGCTGCGCTCGAAGCCGCGGGCGAGTTCCTCGAGCGACAGACCAAAGCGTTCCTGAAGCGCCACCATCAGCCACGCCTGATCCAGCGCATCCTCGCTCGCACAGCGCATGCGTCGTTCCAGCAGCAGCGCCTCCACTTCCGGCATCTCCCAGCGCGTGCCGCGGATCGTGTCGCGGGCGAGGCGCTTCAGCGCCCGCACGCGCTTGTAGCCATCGATCACGACGAAGCGTGCCGCCTCCCCGATCACCACGATCGGCAACTGCTGGCCCACTTCCGCAAGGGAAGCCAGCAGCTGCCGTTCCTGCGCCGGGTGACGCTTGCGCAGGCTCTCGTAGCGCAGCTCCAGCTGATGCAGTTCCAGCTCCATGGCCGCTCACGCCGCCCGCCGATCCGAGAGCCTCAGCGCCGCAAAAGTCGCAGCGGGGTGCGAGGGATGTCGATCCGGCATCGACCTGCTCATCAACCGGCTCCGCCGTCACCTCGGGCTCGAGGCGGGCGGGCACTGTGACGAGCGCGGCAGCAGCCGTACAGGGGTGATGCGTCACTATCTGCGCGCGACGCTCACGCCAGGCCCGTTGCCGAGCCGCATGCCGGTGCGCTCCACGGCGCGTCCTCTGGTACCGCGCGCCGGCCCGGCGAACCGAGGCTCGACGTTCACGCTGCGCGCACGCGCCGGCGCAGTAGCTATGCCCGTGGTCGCACTCGCTGCAGATCCACACCTGCTTGCCGCAGCTTCCGCAGCGATACTGCCGCCAGCTCTTCTCGCCCATCGCGCGCCACCCCGCACAGCCGGCTGGACAAAGCCGTGCGATGCGCGCATAAAACGCCGGCGGATCCGCCCGCACAGGCACCGCACCGAGGGCCCGGGGTTGGACCACGAAATCTTTACCCGGGCCTTCGTTCTCTTATCTTCCGCCCAAGCATAACCAACAGCGGCGCGCCGTCGCCTCGCTCCACGGAGAGCCGCGTCGACATCCTTCTGTGATGACGTCACGTGGGAAATGCCGCTGCCAGCTCGGCCTCTGCGGCTTCAATCGTTGTCGGCGGCAGCGATCAACTCTTCCTCGCCGTTGAAGGCGTCTATAAGCCCGAGCCCGTTCGCTCAGGCGATCAACCCGGCGCGCCGCCCCTCTCGCCAAACCTTCTTCTGCTCGAGCCCGGACTCATTCTGACGAGCAGAGCAGGACTCATTCTGGAAAGCGCCTTAG
>JADLHR010000563.1 GCA_020848665.1 Anaerolineae bacterium | reverse complement strand
CGGTCGAGCGGATCGGCATTCTGCTGATCACTGGCGATCGCGGGCTGGCGGGCGCGTACAACGCCAATGTCATCCGGCGCGCGATGCGCTTCGCCGAATACTACCAGCGCCCGGTGCACTGGGTGACGGTCGGGCGTAAAGGGCGCGACGCGATCCGCCGCTGGATTGCGCGGCTGGAGCGCGACGAGACCGCTCCGGCGGCGCTCAAACAGCAGCAGATCGTGGCGGAGTTCTCGTTCCTGCCGGCGGACCCGGACCTGAACGACGTGGCGGAGATCGCCCGGATCGTGTTCGACGAGTTCCTGAACGTGCCGGTGCACGAGTTCTTCATCGCCTACACGCACTTCATCAACACGGTCACGCAGCAGCCGCGCGTGCTGCCGCTGCTGCCACTGCGGCCCTTCGAGGTGCACGACAAGCAGATCATCGGTCTGGTCCAGGCCGATCCGCAGGTGCGCAGCCGGACGCGGGACTATATCTATGAGCCGGACGCGGCAGCCATTCTGGAAGAAGTCATCCCGCGCCTGACGCAGCTTCAGATTTTGCAGGCGACGCGCGAAAGCCTGTCGAGCGAGCACAGCGCGCGCATGGTCGCCATGCGCAACGCCTCAGAAAGCGCCGAGGCGCTGTCGGACGTGCTTCAGCTGGAGTACAACAAGGCGCGCCAGCTGGTCATCACGAACGAGATTCTGGACATCATCGGCGGCGTCGAGGCGCTGTCGGAAAAAAAATAACCAGCCACCATCCCCCAGGAGGGTACAGACAGGACTATGGCGACACAGGTCAAGCAGGAAATTCAGGGCGCAGTCTCGCAGATTCTGGGTGGCGTGGTGGACGTGGCGTTTCCGCCGGACTCGTCCCTGCCGGACATCTTCGACGCGATTCGCGTGCCGCGCAGTGGCAAGGTCGATCTCATTCTCGAAGTCCAGCAGCACCTTGGCGAAAACCGCGTGCGCTGCGTGGCGATGGATGCGACCGACGGCCTGCAGCGCGGCGTAGCCGCGTATGCGACCGGCGCGCCGATCCGCGTCCCGGTCGGCGAGGCGGTGCTGGGCCGTATCTTCAACGTGCTCGGCGAGCCGATCGACGGCAAGGGTGAGGTGGAGGCGGCGACCTATTACCCGATCCACCGCACTGCGCCGCCGTTTGACGAGCAGGCGACCTCGGTCGAGATGTTCGAGACGGGCATCAAGGTCATCGACCTGATCGCGCCGTTCCGCCGGGGCGGCAAGTCCGGCATCTTCGGCGGGGCAGGCACGGGCAAAACCGTGATTATCATGGAGCTGATCCGCTCGATTGCCAAGGAGCACGCTGGCTTCTCGGTGTTCGCGGGCGTCGGCGAGCGGACGCGCGAAGGCACGCAGCTTTACGGCGAGATGCAGGAAAGTGGCGTGCTCGCTCAGACCGCGATGGTCTTCGGCCAGATGAACGAGCCGCCGGGTGTGCGCCTGCGCGTCGCGCTCAGCGGCCTGGCGATGGCCGAATACTTCCGCGACGAAGGCCGCGACGTGCTGCTGTTCATCGACAACATCTTCCGCTTCTCGCTCAGCGGCTCGGAAGTCTCGGCGCTGCTGGGACGCATGCCCTCGGCAGTCGGCTACCAGCCCACACTGGCGCAGGAGATGGGTGACCTTCAGGAGCGCATCACCTCGACCACGACCGGCTCGATCACTTCGCTCCAGGCGGTTTATGTGCCGGCGGACGACTATTCCGACCCCGCGCCGGTCGCCGTCTTCGCGCACCTCGACGGGACGGTTGCGCTTGACCGTGCCATTGCCGAAAAAGCGATCTTCCCGGCGGTGGACCCGCTTGCCAGCACCAGCCGCGTGCTCGATCCGCTGGTGGTCGGCGAGGAGCATTACCGCACTGCGCGCGAGGTCCAGCAGGTGCTTCAGCGCTACCAGGACCTGCAAGACATCATCGCGATCCTGGGCGTGGACGAGCTGTCCGAAGAAGACAAGCAGGTCGTCTCCCGCGCGCGCCGCATCGAGTTCTTCCTGAGCCAGCCGATGTTCGTGGCCGAACAGTTCACCGGGCGCGAGGGCCGCTACGTCCCGATCCCGGAGACGGTGCGCGGCTTCCGGATGATTCTTGACGGCGAGGTGGACAAGATTCCGGAGCAGCTTTTCTACATGGCCGGCACGATCGACGAGGTGCTGGAACGTTACCGCGAGTCTGAGGACTTTGCGGGCTAGCGCCACGTGCGCCTGAGGAGCGGGAGCCAATGCCGATCGAAGTTGAAGTAGTATCCCCGGTCCGCCAGTTGTACCACACCGCCAAGGCGGACATGGTGATCGTGCCGGGCAGCGAAGGCGAGATGGGCGTGCTGCCCAATCATGCGCCGCTGCTGACGACTATGTCCTTCGGCGAGCTGCGCATCGTGGAAGGCGAAGATATCATCAGCTTCGTGATCTACGGTGGCATCGTCGAGGTTCGCCCCGACCGCGTGACTGTGCTGGCGGACGACGCTGAGTCTGTCGTGGACATCAATCTGGATCAGGTTGAGTCGGCGCGAGCACGGGCGCGCGACCTGATGCGGTCCGCGCCGAACGACGCGGCGCGCCACGAGATCGCGCAAGAGCTGCGCCGGGCCGATATTGCGGCGCGCGTCAGCCGCCGGGCGGGCACCCAGCGCGGCGGAATTCGCAGCCTGGAAGAAGACGATACGCCCTAGATCATCCCGGCTCGCTAAAAAACGGTCCAGGGCAATCGCATCAAAATCCACTGCGTGTTTGTCGGTTCACCTCACCCCCGCTCGGCGCTGGCGCGCCTTGCACCCCCTCTCCAAATTTGGAGAGGGGGAAAGCCGAGCGCAGCGAGGCCAGGGGGTGAGGTGAAATAACGGGCACGTTTAATCCGATTGCCCTGAAAACGGTCTATTGCCGCTTGTGCGAATTCGCGCTAGGATTTCACCCTGGCGCGAGTTTGTTTTTCTCGTGCGCCGCGATGATCCGGGGGATCGAACGCCACTGGCACCGGGCGCCCCCGATACCGGAAGGCGTTTCAGTATGGGCATGTTTTCGCGCAAACTCGGCGTTGATCTCGGCACGACCAATGTCATGATTTATGCCAGCGGCCAGATCGTGCTGCAAGAACCCTCGATGGTTGCGCTGACCATTGAGGAGGAGCGCGTCGTCGCGGTGGGGCAGGAGGCGCGCGATATGTACGGGCGCCATCCGGAGCATATCGAAGTGCTGCGTCCGCTGCGCGACGGCGTGATCGCCGACTACGAAGTGACCGAGGCTATGCTGCGCTATTTCTTCCGCAAGGTCAGCAGCCGGATGCGCTTTCGCGGGCCGGAAGTGATGCTCAGCGTGCCGTATGGCGTGACCAGCGTCGAGAAGCGCGCCGTGCACGAGGCCGCCGTCCGCGCTGGGGCGCGCGAAGCGTACCTGCTGCCGGAGCCGCTGCTGGCGGCGCTCGGCGCCGGGCTGCCGATCAGCACGCCCGCCG
>JADLHR010000562.1 GCA_020848665.1 Anaerolineae bacterium | reverse complement strand
CGGTCGAGCGGATCGGCATTCTGCTGATCACTGGCGATCGCGGGCTGGCGGGCGCGTACAACGCCAATGTCATCCGGCGCGCGATGCGCTTCGCCGAATACTACCAGCGCCCGGTGCACTGGGTGACAGTCGGGCGTAAAGGGCGCGACGCGATCCGCCGCTGGATTGCGCGGCTGGAGCGCGACGAAACCGCCCCGGCGACGCTTAAGCAGCAGGAGATCGTAGCGGAATTCTCGTTCCTGCCAGCGGACCCGGACCTGAACGACGTGGCGGAGATCGCCCGGATCGTGTTCGACGAGTTTCTGAACGTACCGGTGCACGAGTTCTTCATCGCCTACACTCATTTTATCAACACGGTCACGCAGCAGCCGCGCGTGCTGCCACTGCTGCCGCTGCGGCCCTTCGAGGTGCACGACAAGCAGATCATCGACCTGGTCCAGGCCGATCCGCAGGTGCGCAGCCGGACGCGGGACTATATCTACGAGCCGGACGCGGTGGCTATTCTGGAGGAGGTTATCCCGCGCCTGACACAACTTCAGATTTTGCAGGCGACGCGCGAAAGCCTGTCGAGCGAGCACAGCGCACGCATGGTCGCCATGCGCAACGCCTCGGAAAGCGCCGAGGCGCTGTCGGACGCGCTTCAACTGGAGTACAACAAGGCGCGCCAACTGGTCATCACAAACGAGATTCTGGACATTATCGGCGGCGTCGAGGCGCTGTCAGAAAAAAGATAACCGGCCACCAACCCCCGGGAGGGCACAGACAGAACTATGGCGACACAGGTCAAGCAGGAAATTCAGGGCGCAGTCTCGCAGATTCTGGGTGGCGTAGTGGACGTGGCGTTTCCGCCGGACTCGCTCCTGCCGGACATCTTCGACGCGATTCGCGTGCCGCGCAGCGGCAAGGACGAGCTGATTCTCGAAGTCCAGCAGCATCTCGGCGACAACCGCGTGCGCTGCGTGGCGATGGATGCGACTGACGGTCTTCAGCGTGGTGTGGTCGCTTACGCGACTGGCGCGCCGATCCGCGTCCCGGTCGGTGAGGCGGTGCTGGGCCGTATCTTTAACGTGCTCGGCCAGCCGATTGACGGCAAGGGCCAGGTGGAGGCGGCAACCTATTACCCGATCCACCGCACCGCGCCACCGTTTGACGAACAGGCAACCTCGGTCGAGATGTTTGAGACGGGCATCAAGGTCATCGATCTGATTGCGCCGTTCCGCCGGGGCGGCAAGTCCGGCATCTTTGGCGGGGCAGGCACGGGTAAGACCGTGATTATCATGGAGCTGATCCGCTCGATTGCCAAGGAGCACGCTGGCTTCTCGGTGTTTGCGGGCGTTGGTGAGCGGACGCGCGAGGGCACGCAGCTCTACGGCGAGATGCAGGAAAGTGGCGTGCTCGCTCAGACCGCAATGGTCTTCGGCCAGATGAACGAGCCGCCGGGCGTGCGCCTGCGCGTCGCGCTCAGCGGCCTGGCGATGGCTGAATACTTCCGCGACGAAGGCCGTGACGTGCTGCTGTTCATCGACAACATCTTCCGCTTCTCACTCAGTGGCTCGGAAGTCTCGGCGCTGCTGGGGCGCATGCCCTCGGCGGTCGGCTACCAGCCCACGCTGGCGCAGGAGATGGGTGACCTTCAGGAGCGCATCACTTCGACCACGACTGGCTCGATCACCTCGCTCCAGGCGGTTTATGTGCCGGCGGACGACTACTCCGATCCCGCGCCGGTCGCTGTTTTTGCGCATCTCGACGGAACGGTTGCGCTCGACCGTGCAATTGCAGAAAAAGCGATCTTCCCGGCAGTGGACCCGCTTGCCAGCACCAGCCGCGTGCTCGATCCGCTGGTGGTCGGCGAAGAGCATTATCGCACCGCGCGAGAGGTCCAGCAGGTGCTTCAGCGGTACCAGGACCTGCAAGACATCATCGCGATCCTGGGCGTGGACGAGTTATCTGAAGAAGACAAACAGGTTGTCTCCCGCGCGCGCCGGATCGAGTTCTTCCTGAGCCAGCCGATGTTTGTGGCCGAGCAGTTCACGGGGCGCGAAGGCCGCTACGTCCCGATCCCGGAGACAGTGCGCGGCTTCCGCATGATCCTCGACGGCGAGGTAGACAAGATTCCGGAGCAGCTTTTCTATATGGCCGGCACGATCGACGAGGTGCTGGAACGTTACCGCGAGTCTGAGGACTTTGCGGGCTAGCGCCACGTGCACCTGAGGAGCGATAGCCAATGCCGATCGAAGTTGAAGTGGTATCCCCGGTCCGCCAGTTGTATCACACCGCCAAGGCGGATATGGTGATCGTGCCGGGCAGCGAAGGTGAGATGGGCGTCCTGCCCAACCACGCGCCGCTGCTGACGACCATGTCGTTCGGCGAGCTGCGCATTGTGGAAGGCGAAGACGTCATCAGCTTCGTGATCTATGGCGGTATCGTCGAGGTTCGCCCCGACCGCGTGACCGTGCTGGCGGACGACGCCGAGTCTGTCGTGGACATCAATCTGGATCAGGTCGAGGCGGCGCGGGCGCGGGCGCGCGACCTGATGCAGTCCGCGCCGAACGACACGGCGCGCCACGAGATCGCGCAGGAGCTGCGCCGGGCTGATATTGCAGCGCGCATCAGCCGCCGGGCAGCCACCCAGCGCGGCGGAATCCGCAGCCTGGAAGAAGACGAGACGCCCTAGGACACCCCGGCTCGCTTCGAAACGGCCTGTTGCCGCTTGTGCGAATTCGCGCTAGGATTTCACCCTGGCGCGAGTTTGTTTCTCTCGTGCGCCGCGATGATCCGGGGGATCGAACGCCGCTGGCACCGGACGCCCCCGATACCGGAAGGCGTTTCAGTATGGGCATGTTTTCGCGCAAACTCGGCGTTGATCTTGGCACGACCAATGTCATGATTTATGCCAGCGGGCAGATTGTGCTGCAAGAACCCTCGATGGTCGCGCTGACCATTGAGGAAGAGCGCGTCGTGGCGGTTGGACAGGAAGCGCGCGATATGTATGGGCGCCATCCGGAGCATATTGAAGTGCTGCGCCCGCTGCGCGACGGCGTGATCGCCGACTACGAAGTGACCGAGGCTATGCTGCGCTATTTCTTCCGCAAGGTCAGCAGCCGGATGCGCTTTCGCGGGCCGGAAGTGATGCTCAGCGTGCCGTACGGTGTGACCAGCGTCGAGAAGCGCGCCGTGCACGAGGCCGCCGTCCGCGCTGGGGCGCGCGAAGCGTACCTGCTGCCGGAGCCGCTGCTGGCGGCGCTCGGCGCCGGGCTGCCGATCAGCACGCCCGCCG
>JADLHR010000561.1 GCA_020848665.1 Anaerolineae bacterium | reverse complement strand
TTCCAGGCCATCCCCCCATCCTTCCGACCTGCGGTCGGCTTTCCTTCCCCCAGAACGAGGGAAGGAAAAAAACCAGAGCGGTCTCCCCTTCCCTCATTTTGGGGGCAAGGGGCCGGGGGATGGGGGGCTTTGCTCGGCGCGCAAGTGCATAACACGCTCTTAGCTGCTCTTCGCTGCCCTTAGCGCACGATGCGCGCCATTTCCTCAATCAGCGGGTTGCCGCGATAGACACCGTGATACTGCTCTGGCAGCAGCGCGGCCAGCGCGCACATGATCCGCTCGGTGTACTCGGCCAGCTCCGGCCCCTTGGCGCGGCCTTCCGGCAGACGGTAGGGCTTGCCGATCCGCAGATGCACCTGCGGGCGCGGGCGCTTGAGAATCTTCTCAGTGCCCCATACGACCGCCGGGACAATCGGCACGTTGGCGCGCGTGGCGAGGAAAGCCGCGCCCTCGCGCCCCTGAATCAGCCCGCCGGTCTTGCTGCGCGTGCCTTCCGGCGCGATCGCCAGCGGCGCGCCATGCTCCAGCACCATCAGCGCCTTCTTCAGCGCGTCGCGGTCGGCGGAGAACTGCCTGACCCAGATCAGCGCATTGGCGCGAAAGAGCGGCTCCAGCCACGTGCCGCGATACTTTTCCGCTGCCATGCCGATGACGCCGACCGGCAAGAAGGGCGTCATGGCGGCCACGTCGAAGTAGCTGAGATGATTAGCGGTGACAATCAGCGGCGGTGCGGGCATGTTCTCGGCGCCCTGCACGTCGAACCGCGCCAGCAGGCGCATCACCACGCGCATCAGCGGGCGCGCCAGGCGGCTCTGCTCGGTCGCGGGCCAGTCAGAGGGTCGCTCGGTTGCGGCGGGGGACATGCTCGCTCCTCTCGATGCAGACGACCCGTCCGGGTCGCACAGCGCCAGCATACCGCAGCCGATCCGCGCTTGGCAAATCAGCGGGGCAGGGGCGGCGGCGACACGCGCGTTTGGCCGCTCGTGGCAGCGATCGCTATGCTCTGTAGTGGACCGGATCGCTCCAAAGGACCGCACGATGACCTCACCATGCCCTGACCCTTCGCCGCGCACCGCGCCGGGACGCAAGTACTGGCCGACAGACGGCTGGCGGACCGCCGCGCCTGAAGATCACGGCGTGGACCCCGCTGCGCTGGACCGGCTGCGCGCCTACCTCGACGAACAGTATCCGCATCTCGACAGCCTGCTCGTCGTGCGGAACGGCGTTCTGCTGCGCGAGGACTACAAGCGCGGCGCCGGGCCGGACGACCTGCGCAACGTCAAGTCGGTCACCAAGAGCGTGCTGTCGGCGCTGGTTGGCGTCGCGCTCGACACCGGTGACTGGCCGGACATCCACGAGCCGATCGGCAGTTTCTTCGCCGGGCACTTCGCCTCGATTGCGGACCGCGCCAAGCGCGCGATCACGCTGGAAGACCTGCTGACGATGCGCTCCGGCCTGGAATGGAACGAGTGGGGCGGCACGACGCTTCAGATGACCGTCAGCCCCGACTGGGTGCGGTTCGTATTGGAGCGTCCGCTGGCGCACCCGCCCGGCGAGCGGTTCAGCTACAGCACCGGCGACACGCAGTTGATCGCCGCCGCGCTCCAGCAGGCGAGCGGGATGACGCTGCTCGACTACGCCGATCTCTACCTCTTTAGCCCGCTGGGGATCACCGCGCGCCGCTGGGCCAGCGATCCGCAGGGCGTCACGATTGGCGGATCGGAGCTGGCGCTGCGCCCGCGCGATATGGCGAAGCTCGGCCTGCTCTACCTCAGCCAGGGGCAGTGGGAAGGCCGCCAGATCATCCCGGCAGACTGGGCGCGCGTCTCGACCGAACCGCACCTGACAGTCGTTCCGAAGGACGCCAGCGGACGCCCGCCGCTGTGCTACGGCTACCTGTGGTGGCTGCGCCCGCAAGAGCGCCTGGGCAGCTTCATCGCGGTCGGGCACGGTGGGCAGTTCATCTACGTGCTGCCAGCGCTGGACCTGGTGGTGATCATGACCGGCGACCTGAAGACCGCGCCGGAGATTTTTAATGACAACCGGATGATCCGCGAGTTCAACGCCGTCGAAGAATTCATCGTCCCTGCTGTGCAGGATTAGTTTGCCGAGCCTGCCTCAAGGCGGAACAGGCTGCACGGCGCGCAGAGCTATCTGTTTCGCATGTTCCTGGCGCTGGCGTGCGCCCAGACGCACGCGGCGGACCTCTCAGCCCGCCGCGCCTGCGCTCAGAAAACCCGACCCCGCCTAGAGCGTGTTATGAACTTGCGTCCGAGAGAAGCCCCCCATCCCCCGGCCCCTTGCCCCCAAAATGAGGGAAGGGGAGACCGCTCTGGTTTTTTTCCTTCCCTCGTTCTGGGGGAAGGAAAGCCGACCACAGGTCGGAAGGATGGGGGGTGGCCTGGAAACCAGACCACGAAGTGCATAACAGCCTCTAGAAGCGCCGCCACCAGACGCTGGTCAGAGCGAAGATGATCAGCGCACCAAAGAACGCCGCGACCACGTCGATCCAGCGGATGATCAGCTCGCCGCCGAGGATGCCGCTCGGCTCCAGTTTGAGCAGGCTGAACAGGAAGCCGCCGATGAACGATCCGATCAGCCCGATTACGATCAGCCCGGTCAGGCTCATACCGCGTCCGCGCACCAGGATATTGGCGAACAGGCCAGCCACCAGCCCGATGATGATCCAGGTAATAATCTGCCCGACGGTCGTGCTGAGCGTTACGGGCTTGTCGGTCACTGCCTGAAGCAGAAAAATCGTCATGATGCACTCCTCACCGTGCGGTGGCGTCCCCCTGCGCATGAAACCTGTGGAGATTATGATGCGTCCGAGCGCGCCTGCCAAGTTGCGGGGTGACGCATGGCCGGTCTACCCGGTGCGCTCAAAAATATGCGCGACGGCAGTGCCGCCCAGCCCGCCCAGATTGATTGCCAGCGCCAGGCGCGCATCCGGCACCTGGTTATCGCCCGCGTCGCCGCGAAGCTGGCGCACGATCTCGACCGCCTGATAGACGCCGGTTGCGCCCAGCGGATTGCCGCGCGCCTTCAGCCCGCCGAAGGTGCTGATCGGCAGGCGACCGTCGCGGCCCAGCGCGCCCTCGGCGGCCAGCGTCCATCCCGCGCCGCGCGCCGCGAAGCCCGCCGCTTCAAGCTGGAGCGCGGCCAGGATGGTGTAGCTGTCGTGCAGCTCAGCCAGGTCGATGTCGCCGGGGCCGATCCCGGCCTGCGCATAGGCGCGGCCCGCCGCGAGGTTCGCCGCCTGCAAGAACAGCAAGTCGCGCCGGTTGTGGAGCGCGAGGCTGTCGGTCGCCGCCGCGCTGCCGCGCACCAGCACCGGGCGCGGGACGCTGTCCAGCGCGCGATCGGCGGTTGTCAGAATAACCGCCGCCGCACCGTCGCCTTCAGGCGCGCTGTCGAACAGGTTGACCGGGTCCGCCACGACCGGCGCCTTAGCGAACGCGCCGGGACGCAGCTTGTTGCGGTACATGGCGAAGGGGTTGGTCGCGCCGTTGGTGTGGGCGTTGATCGAAAAACCCTCGAACTGTTCGAGTGTCACGCCGTGCTCGTGCATATAGCGCCGCATCAGCAGGGCGGCCAGCGCCGCCGGAGTTGCGCCTGGCCCGGCCTCGTAGTCCGCGTCGAGCACGGTCGCAAGCGCGGTGTCGCGCTCGCTGCCGGTGCGGTCGGTCGCCTTCTCGACGCCGAGCACCAGCACCGCTTCCGCCACGCCGCTCGCGA
>JADLHR010000560.1 GCA_020848665.1 Anaerolineae bacterium | reverse complement strand
AGAGCGTCTCGCCGACGCGATCCCAGTCGCCGCGCCGGGTCAGCGACTTGCGATAGCGCGGTTCGGGGCTGGCGACCGGTTCTTCGATGCCGCCGACGTAGCCATTCACCGAGAACAGCTCCAGCGGGGCCGACGGCCCCGGCCGGCGCTGCACGAAGGCGTAGGCGTCGCGCCGCGCGGTGTTGAGATCGTCACGAGTGGGCATGGGGGGACTCCTTGGCGAGCGCGGCCGCGCCGGTCAGCGATTGGGCGTCGAGGCGCAGCTCAGCGCGCAGCGCCGCCGCGACGGTCGTGACGCTGGCGGCGGCCAGCGCGTCAGGCGTGTCGATCCCCTCGGCCGCCAGGGCCGCGCGCAGGCGCTTGGCCGCGTCGCGCGCCGAGAATTGCCGGCACCAACTTTCGAGCACCGCCAGCAGCGGGTCCGCCGGCGCGCGCTCGACCTTCGGCTCGGTCGGCGCCGAGAGTTTGTCGTCCGTCTTGGTCATGAACCTTGTCCTTTCTTCACCGCGCGCCGGATCGCCTGTTCGACGCCCTGGCGGTAGGCGCGGCGGTGTCGCTTCTCCACCAGCTGCGGAAACTCGCGCGCCTCGATGCCGGGCAGCGCCAGGCTCCGGCTGACGAACACCACGCGTCCGGCGCCGGGAAAGCTGTCCAGCGCGCCCGGCTTGGTCTTGGGGTCGTAGTCCGGCGACATCAGCGCGCGCCGGACGGACGTGCCGCCCGACACGTAGCCGTACACGGCGTCGGTCGTGTAGACCATCACCGCCGGCTCGGGGCCGACCTCGGTGACCTGGTGAAAGGTCACGCGCCGCGCCCAGGTGCGCGTCGTGCGCGCGAAGCTGCGTTTCATGCGGCGGGCCATCTTCTGGTTGTGCCGGGCGACCTCTTGGCGGAAGGCGCGCTCGTCCAGCAGCTGCGCCTTGCGCCCGAGTTGTTTGGCGACGAGCGCGATTTGCTGGGCCATCAGGCGCGGCGCCTCGGCAGCACACGAAAGAGCTGCGCCACCGCCTGGCCGGACTGCGCCGTCGTCGGGTCCTGGTCGACCAGGCGCTGCTTGCCGTCCTGCACGGCCTGCTTGAAGGCGTCGTAGTCGGCGTCCCACATCCGGGTCCAGTCGGGCGCGCGGCCGGTCGGCTGGTAGAGCGTCAGGTAGGTCAGCGCCGCCACCTTGCGGCGCACCTGCAGGCCGATGAGCTCGACAGCCGACGCGCCGGTGGCCGGCACCGTGGCGTAGCCCTGGCCCTTCAGCAAGCCGTCGACCTCGGCCTCGACGCCGGCGACCAGCTTCTCGACGTCGGCCGAGGTGAAGCGCGCCGGCGGCCCGATCTTGAGCGCCAGCAGCAGGTCGAGCACGTCGGCCCCGGACGTGTAGTGGCCCATCGGCTAGCCCTCGGCGGCGCCGGCCGTCAGCGCGGCGATGAGCTCGTCCTTGCGCTGCGCCTCGGACAGCCCTGCCACGCCTCGCTCGGCCGCCAGCGCGAGCAGTTGCGCTTTGGTGAGCTGGCTGAGGTCGTCGGGCGACGGGCCGTCCAGCGCGTCGGCGACCTGCGTCAGCCAGTCGGCCAGCTGGCGCGTGCGGAGCATGTCGACGTAGGCGCGGTTGTGATGACGCAGCGGCGGCGTGGGCGCCATCGCCAGCCCGAGCGCGCGGTTGAGGCGCGCCTGCGCCGCTTCCAGGTCGGCCAGCGCCTGCTGCATGTCGGTCGCGATCATTCCCGGAGTGGGCATCGTCGGTCCTCGTGTTGGGGGCGGGCGGACCCGCCCCTTCGTCGGATGGCAGGCTACTGCGCCAGCGGGTGCTTGAAGGCGACCGGGGCGCTGTACGCGCCCGCGCCTTGCAGCAGCACGCCGGCGGCGAGCCGGTTGCGCACGGCGTAGCCGGCGGTGCGGATGAAGCCGTTGATCCACGTCACGCCGTCGTCGTCATACAGCTCGGTGCGTAGGCCTTGCAGGACCGTCTGCGGCTCTTCGCGCATGAAGACGAACGGGATGCCGGGCACGTGGAACGGGATGATGCTGTTGGGCAGGCGCTTCCACTCGACCAGCCACAGGCCGTCCTCGTGGAAGCCGATCAGCTTGTCGCCGAGCGGCGAGCCGGTCACCTCGCTGACCAGGCGCGTCACGCCGACGCCTTCCTGGATCACGTCCGGCAGCCGGTTGTAGACCTTCGGCAGCGCGGCGACAGCGCCGACCAGGTTGGTGGGGATGTAGGCCACCGGGTACTGGCCGTTGTCGTTCTCGGGATGCTCGGTCAGTTCGAGCGCCATCGCCGGGAACGGGTCGTTGGCCGCGTCGATGGCGGCCGCCTGGGCCAGGAAGTGCGAGTCGGTGAAGCCGTCGCCGTTGACGTCGACATACTGCACCGCGTCGCCGTTGGCCAGCCCGCCGACGACCAGGTCGCCGTGCTCGGGGTCCTTAAACGTCCAGGCCGTGTCGGTCAGCCAGGCGGCGAGAATATGCCGGATGCGCCAGCGGTTGTCGGCCATCAGCGCGGTCCAGGTGTTCTCGTTGGCCTCGGCCACCGTCATCTTGGCGCGCGTCTTGCGGCCGCCGCCCCAGGCGTGGCCGGCGTCGCGCAGCGGGTAGGCGCGGTCGTAGAAGGCGCGCCCCTTGACCGGGCGCGGGCGGTCGGTGTCGCCGACCAGCGGCTGCATTTCGGCCACGGCCGGCAGGTAGTAGCGCTCTTTGAAAATCGTGCCGCGCTCGACGACGGTGGTTTCCAGCTCGGCGACCGCTTCGTTGTGCCGCGCCACCGACTGCTCGATCGCGTCGGTGATCTGCTGCACCCCGATCTCGCTCACCGTCCGGTCGGCCACGTCCTGCAGGTCGTAGAAGCCAGGGGCCACGTTCGCGAATGGCATCGCTCACTCTCCTCGCGCTACGGCACGGTCAGCTCGAGCACCTTTTCAGGTGGGGTCGAGCTCCAGAACGGGACGACGCGGCCAAGCGTGACCGCCACGGCGCCGGCGGCGTCCGCCAGCCGGCCCGGCGTGTTCGACAGGTAGACCAGCGCGCCGTAGTTCAGGCCGGCCAGGACATTCGCCCCGCCGGCGTCGTACAGCGCGATCTTGCCGCGGCGCACCACCTGGCAGGTGATGTGGGCCTGGTTGACGCCGCGCGTGGCGTTGAGGCCGTAGACGGCGGCGTTGCCGGCCACGGTCGCATCGCCGACCAGCGCCTTGCCGCTCGCGCCGTCAAAGCGCACGCCGGCGCCGGGCCCGATCGCCTCCCCGGCCGGCGCCGAGACTTCCTGGCGCTCGCCGAGGTGTTCGATCAGGTTGACGCGATCCACTACAGGGAGATCAGCCATACGTGTGCCTTCCTCATCGTGCGCCCGGGCGGGCTAGCGCATGCCGCGCCGCACCGTCTGCCGGGCGAGCTCTTTCTGCTGTTCGGCGACCGGCGGCGCGCTCAGCGCCTTGGCGCCGGCGTGCGACGGCGACCCGGGCGTCCGCGCGGCGAACCACTCGGGCCGGGCCTCGACGCAGGCGGCGATCAGGGCCTGGACGCGCTCGGCGTGCACCGCCTGGTCCTCGCCCAGCACCTGGCCGAATTCGCTCGGCCGGTGGCTGCGGGCCCACATGACGACGTCGCCCGGGCGCGCGGCCCCGGCGCCGGTCGCCGCGGTTTCGACCGCCGCCACGCGCAGCTGGTCGACCTTGAGCGCGTCCAGGTCCTGGCGCGCCTGCTCGGCGACCTGCGTGAGCCGGTCACGCTCGGCGGCCGCCTGGTCGCGCTCGCTCGTCAGCGCGGCGATCTGCTCGGCCAGTTTTTGTTCGGCCGTCAGCGTCGCGTCGCGCTGCTGGCGGGCGAACTCGACCAGCCCAGACAAGTCCTCCTGCGCCTTCGCCAGGCCGTCCGGCGTGTCCACGCCCGCGAAGCCTAGCGTCGCGAGGAGGTCGCGCGCGCCGGCCCGCTTGGCCTGTTCGATCCGGTCTTTGAACTCCGGATGCGCGTGCAGCGGCGGTGGGGTCGACGTCTCGCCCGGGGTGTGCTCCGGAGTCGCGCCGGCCGGAGAGCCGGGATCGGGCGCAGGCGTCGAGAGCGTTTCAGTTTCGGACATGCGGGTCCTCCGTCTTGCTCACACGCGGGAATCCGTCCCGCGGAAACGGCTTAGTCAGCCAACCCACAGCGCGTCGGGACGCGGCGGGTCGGTCGTCCAGGGCAGCAGGCGCCAGCTATGCGCGCAGCCCACATGGCGCGGCGTCGGGTGCGCGTCCACCACCGCCTGCTCGACCGCGCCGCGCCCATAGAGCGACCGGCAGTCGTCGCAGATCGGGGGCGGGCCGTCCAGCACATACTGCGCCCCGCGCAGGCCGTTCATCGCCCAGAAGCGGCGTTGCGCGGCGCCCTTGGTGGAAAACTCGGTGAAGCCGGCGATCTGGCGCGCCTTCCAGCGGTCGCGCTCGGCGGCCCACTGCTCCATGCGCTTGGCGTAGTAGCGCCGGTTGCCGCGCGGGTTCGTGTCGTACAGCCGCGCCAGCTGGCGGTCGACGTCGCGGTTCCAGGTGCGCACGATGCTGCGCGCGTCGTCCTGGCTCATCCGCTTGAGAGCGGCCAGATCGGCGTGGCGCGGCGCCGGGACCGGGCCGGCGTAGCCGACCTGCCGGGCTTCGGCGCGGATCGCCGCTTCCCAGGCCGCTTTGCGCTGCGCCAGGAGCGTGTCGGCCAGCGCCTGCGCGTCCTGCGCGTCCTGGTGGTACAGGAGCTTGAGGATGCGCAGCAGCCGCGTGTCT
>JADLHR010000559.1 GCA_020848665.1 Anaerolineae bacterium | reverse complement strand
AGACCTGCAAAACAGTCGCCGACGCTGTTGGGCCGGATGTCTTCGGCTTCGCAATGGATCGCAGCGGGCACCGCTTCGCGGGTCCGGCGATCAGCATGGGCGCGCAGTACTTCGATGAGAACGGCCACCCGATTGTGACCGACGAAGGCTACCGCGCTATGGCGGAGCTGTTCGTGCAGTGGCATCAGGACGGCACTGCGCTTGTGGATGTGTGGGCCGCGACGCCAGGCTATGTCGGCGCGAACGAGGACTACGCCAACGGGCGCCTCGCCTGCTATATGTCCGGGAGCTGGCAGGTCCAGCAGTTCAGCCAGACGATTGGCGACGCCTTCGACTGGGAAGTTGTGCCTTTCCCGTGCGGACCGGCGGGCTGCACCGGCGTGCCGGGCGGCGCGGCGGTAGTTGCGATTAAGGACACCGAGCATCCCGAAGAAGTGGCGCGCGTGATGGAATATCTGGTTCAGGAAGACGTGCTGCGCGAGTTCCACGCCCGGACGCTGTTCATTCCGGCTCATGCCGGTGTGGCGGCGGGCGGCGTGCCGTTCGAGACTGATCTCGACCTGGCGCGTGCGGCGCTGGAGCAGTGGAGCGCGATGGTCCCGGATATCATGCCGCTGGCCGTCCGGATCCAGGGCTATCCCTACAACCGTATCGTCTTCGACTCCTCGCGTGACCGTCTCGCCCAGGTCATCGTCGGCGAACTGACGCTGGACGAGGCGATCCAGCGCACGCAGGAAGATATCGACAGCAAGCTGGCCGAACTGGAAGGCTAGCGCCCGTCCCTCTGGTACATCTCGTGCGACTACTGGCGGCCCACGCGAGCCGGGCCTGCCAGTAGTCGCTCGCCCGCTGGCGCCAGCTAGAGAAAGGGGGATCGATGGCGCGAACACCCCGCACGGTTGCTGAGTCTCACAAAAACGTCTGGGCGCATCTCACGCCGCGCAACCTGGCTAATCTGATCGGGCAGCTTTTCCTCCGGGCCTACACGGCGCTGATGATCGGGGTCGAGTTTCTGGTCAACCCCGTGCAGCGGTGGCTCGGCGCACGCCGCATGGCGTGGTTCTTCCTGCTGCCGAACATGATCATCTTCGGCGTCTTCGTGCTTTTTCCGATGCTGCTCAATTTTTACTATTCCGGGACTTCGGGCACGCGGCTGATGCCCCAGGACCGAATCTGGGTCGGCGCGCAGAACTACGACACCCTCTTTCAGTGTGGCTCCGTGCTGAAGCCCAACACCTGCGTCGAGGACATATTTTGGCGCGCGGTGCAGAATACAACCGTCTTCGTGATCTTCCAGGTCGGCGGGATGGTGCTGCTGGCGCTGCTGACCGCCGTGATTCTGAACCGCGAGATTGTCGCGCGCGGGTTCTTCCGCAGCGTCTATTTTTACCCGGTGCTGCTCTCACCGGTCGTCGTCGGCCTGATCTGGAAATGGGTCTTGCAGCGGTTTGGCCTGCTGAACGGCGTGATCACAGGGCTGGGCGGCGATCCGGTGCTGTTTCTGCTGGAGCGCGACTGGGCGACCTTCTGGGTAATTCTGGTCAGCATCTGGGCGCAGATGGGCTTTTACACGCTGATCCTGCTGGCCGGGTTGCAGGCGATCCCGGCGACGCTGTACGAAGCGAGCGAGATCGATGGCGCCAACGCCTGGCAGCGTTTCCGCTTCATCACCCTGCCCCTGCTGATGCCGACTATGTTCGTCGTGCTGGTCCTGGCGCTGATCCGGGCGGTGCAGGTCTTCGATCAGGTCTTCGTGCTGACCGGCGGCGGGCCAGGCACTGCGACCAAGTACATGGTCCAGTATATCTACGAGACGGGCTTCGCCGCTCAGATACCGCGCCGAGGCCTGGCTTCGGCGGCGTCGGTGCTGCTCGGCCTGGTGCTGCTGCTGTTCACGCTGATGCAGCTCTGGCTCGGTCGCAAGAGCGAAGCTACCTAGCGGAAAGGGGCGACGACTTGACGACAATCCGTAACTTCCTGATCCGCAAGCGCGGCGGCAGCCGGATGGACATCACGGACGTGCTGACCTATCTGTATCTCGGCGTCGGGACGCTGGTCATGTTCGGCCCGGTGCTGTGGGTCGTGCTGTCCTCGCTCAAAACACCGGGCCAGTTGATCGAGTTCCCGCCGCGCCTGCTGCCCTACGCGCAGGAAACTGTCACGGTCGAGGGCTTCGACGAACCGCTGCCGCTGTACCGCGTGACCATCGACGGCGAGGAGCGCGTGCTGGCGCAGATTCGGCGCGTCGGCATCGAGGCGCAGATGATCGACCCGGAAAATCCCCCGGCTGTTCCGGGCCGCCCAACCGACGAGGAGCGCATCCGCGTGCCGATTGACGCGCGCCAGCCGATCGAGCGCCTGAGCCTGGCCTGGAGCAACTATCTCGACCCGCTCGAAAAGTTCCGCTTCGGCACGTACCTGAAGAACAGCGTGATCGTGACCGCCGTCGCAACGCTGATCACGCTCATCATCAACAGCATGGCGGCGTTCGCGCTCAGCAAATACGAGT
>JADLHR010000558.1 GCA_020848665.1 Anaerolineae bacterium | reverse complement strand
AGACCTGCAAAACAGTCGCCGACGCTGTTGGGCCGGATGTCTTCGGCTTCGCAATGGATCGCAGCGGGCACCGCTTCGCGGGTCCGGCGATCAGCATGGGCGCGCAGTACTTCGATGAGAACGGCCATCCGATCGTGACCGACGCAGGCTACCGCGCCATGGCGGAGTTGTTCGTGCAGTGGCATCAGGACGGCACTGCGCTCGTGGATGTGTGGGCCGCGACGCCGGGCTATGTCGGCGCGAACGAGGACTACGCCAACGGGCGCCTCGCCTGCTATATGTCCGGGAGCTGGCAAGTCCAGCAGTTCAGCCAGACGATTGGCGACGCCTTCGACTGGGAAGTTGTTCCTTTCCCCTGCGGACCGGCGGGCTGCACCGGTGTGCCGGGCGGTGCGGCGGTAGTTGCGATTAAGGGCACCGAGCATCCCGAAGAAGTGGCGCGCGTGATGGAATACCTGGTTCAGGAAGACGTGCTGCGCGAGTTCCACGCCCGGACGCTGTTCATTCCAGCCCACGCCGGGGTGGCGGCGGGCGGCGTGCCGTTCGAGACTGATCTCGACCTGGCGCGCGCGGCGTTGGAGCAGTGGAGCGCGATGGTCCCGGATATCATGCCGCTGGCCGTCCGGATCCAGGGCTATCCCTACAACCGTATCGTGTTCGACGCTTCGCGTGACCGTCTCGCCCAGGCCATCGTCGGCGAACTGACGCTGGACGAGGCGATCCAGCGCACGCAGGAAGATATCGACAGCAAGCTGGCCGAACTGGAAGGCTAGCGCCCGTCCCTCTGGTACACCTCGTGCGACTGCTGGCAGGCCCGGTTCGCGTGAGCCGCCAGTAGTCGCACGCTCGCCAGCGCCAGATAGAGGAAGGGGAATCGATGGCGCGGACCCCCCGCACGGCTGCCGAGTCTCATAAAAATGCCCGGACGCATCTCACGCCGCGCAACCTGGCTGATCTGATCGGGCAGCTTTTCTTCCGAGCCTATACGGCGCTGATGATCGGGGTCGAGTTTCTGGTTAACCCCTTGCAGCGGTGGCTCGGCGTGCGCCGCATGGCGTGGTTCTTCCTGCTGCCGAACATGATCATCTTCGGCGTCTTCGTGCTCTTTCCGATGCTGCTCAACTTTTACTATTCCGGGACTTCAGGCACGCGGCTGATGCCCCAGGACCGAACCTGGGTCGGCGCGCAGAACTACGACACCCTCTTTCAGTGTGGCTCCGTGCTGAAACCCAACACCTGCGTCGAGGACATATTTTGGCGCGCGGTGCAGAATACAACCGTCTTCGTGATCTTCCAGGTCGGCGGAATGGTGCTGCTGGCGCTGCTGACCGCCGTGATTCTGAACCGCGAGATTGCCGCGCGCGGGTTCTTCCGCAGCGTCTATTTTTACCCGGTGCTGCTCTCACCGGTCGTCGTCGGCCTGATCTGGAAATGGGTCTTGCAGCGGTTTGGCCTGCTCAACGGCGTGATCACGGGGCTGGGCGGCGATCCGGTGTTGTTCCTGCTGAAGCGCGACTGGGCGACCTTCTGGGTAATCCTGGTCAGCATCTGGGCGCAGATGGGCTTCTACACGCTGATCCTGCTGGCTGGGCTGCAAGCGATCCCGGCGGTGCTGTACGAAGCGAGCGAAATCGACGGCGCCAACGCCTGGCAGCGTTTCCGCTTCATCACCCTGCCCCTGCTCATGCCGACTATGTTCGTCGTGTTGGTCCTGGCGCTGATCCGGGCAGTGCAGGTCTTCGATCAGGTCTTCGTGCTGACCGGCGGCGGACCGGGAACTGCGACGAAGTATATGGTCCAGTATATCTACGAGACTGGCTTCGCCGCCCAGATACCGCGCCGGGGGTTGGCTTCGGCGGCGTCGGTGCTGCTCGGCCTGGTGCTGCTGCTGTTCACGCTGATACAGCTCTGGCTCGGTCGCAAGAGCGAAGCTACCTAGTACTCAGTCAATCGAAATCTGATGCATAAAAACGCAAGATTACGCTTAGTTCCGAAGAATCTGTGCATCAAAACCATGCTGACTGAGTACTAGAGGCTGTTATGCACTTTGTGGTCTGGCTTCCAGGCCATCCCCCCATCTTTCCGACCCGCGGTCGGCTTTCCTTCCCCAAGGACGAGGGAAGGAAAAAAGCCGGATGGTCTCCCCTTCCCTCATTTTGGGGGCAAGGGGCCGGGGGATGGGGGGCTTTACCCGGCGCGCAAGTGCATGACACGCTCTAGCGGAAAGGGGCGACGACTTGACGGCAATCCGTAACTTCCTGATCCGCAAGCGCGGCGGCAGCCGGATGGACATCACGGACGCGCTGACCTATCTGTATCTCGCCATCGGGACGCTGGTCATGTTCGGCCCGGTAGTGTGGGTGGTGCTGTCCTCGCTCAAAACGCCGGGCCAGTTGATCGAATTCCCGCCGCGCCTGCTGCCCTACGCGCAGGAAACCGTCACGGTCGAAGGCTACGACGAGCCGCTGCCGCTGTACCGCGTGACCATCGACGGCGAGGAGCGCGTGCTGGCGCAGATTCGGCGCGTCGGCATCGAGGCGCAGATGATCGACCCGGAAAATCCCCCGGCTGTCCCAGGCCGCCCGACCGACGAGGAGCGCATCCGCGTGCCGATTGACGCGCGCCAGCCGATCGAGCGCCTGAGCCTGGCCTGGAGCAACTACCTCGACCCGCTCGAAAAGTTCCGCTTCGGCACGTACCTGAAGAACAGCGTGATCGTGACCGCCGTCGCAACGCTGATCACGCTCATCATCAACAGCATGGCGGCGTTCGCGCTCAGCAAATACGAGT
>JADLHR010000557.1 GCA_020848665.1 Anaerolineae bacterium | reverse complement strand
CCAGCGACGAGGAGGTCAACCGCGCGCGTGAGGCGGGCTTCGACGGTTTCCTGGGTAAGCCGCTTGACTCGGAGCGTTTCCCCGGCCAGATCAGGCGCCTGCTGGCAGGCGAGTCGGTCTGGGAATGGCGCTAGAGCGTGTTATGCACTTACACCCAAGAAAAGCCCCCCATCCCCCCGGCCCCTTGCCCCCAAAATGAGGGAAGGGGAGACCGCCCTGGTTTTTCCTTCCCTCGTTCTGGGGGAAGGAACCGACCGGAGGTCGGAAGGATGGGGGGGTGGCCTGGAAACCAGACCACGAAGTGCATAACAGCCTCTAGGGCGCGGGGTAGCCGCCCGGCCGATTCTGGCGTACAATCTCGCGCCACACTCCCGGCCCATACGTGCGCGCCGGGAACCGTAGAAGCAGCGATCGTATGACCCCTGAGCTTCCCTTTGCGCTGACCCTGGGCGGGATCACCTTTCTGCTGACCGCGATCTGGGGCAGCCCGTTCGTCGAAGTCCTGCGCCGCCTGCGCGCCGGCAAGCAGATCCGCGAAACTGGCCCGATCACCCACCAGGCCAAGACCGGCACGCCGACGATGGGCGGTATTTTGATTCTGGTGCCGGTCGTGCTGATTACGCTGGGGCTGAACCTGGCGCGTGTGATCCAGTCCGGCGTCACCGGGTCGAGCATCCTGCTGCCGCTGGCCGTGCTGACGGCATTTGGCATCCTCGGCGGCATCGACGACATTCAGGGGATTCGCGGCACCCGTGAACGCGGCGAGGGCATCCGCGCCCGCACCAAGTTCGCCGGGCAGATCGCATTCTCCATCATCGCCGCGATCGTGATGGCATACGTGGGCGGCGGCTTCCAGAACGCGAACGGCGTGTTCGTGCCGCTGGTCCCGACCTTTATCGAGCTGCCGCCGGTGCTGTGGATCGTCATCGCCGTGATCATCATCAGCGGCATGAGCAACGCGGTCAACTTCACTGATGGGCTGGACGGGCTGTCTGGCATCATCACGGCCAGCGCCTTCGCCGCCTATGGCGTGATCGCACACTTGCAGGGCCAGGCCTTCCTCGTCCAGTTCTGCTTCATCATGGTCGGCGCGTGCTTTGGCTTTCTGTGGTACAACGCGCACCCCGCCCAACTGTTCATGGGCGATGTCGGCGCGCTGGCGCTCGGCGCGGCGCTCGGCACGGTCGCGCTGATGACCGGCCAGTGGCTGCTGCTACCGCTGGTCGCCATTATCCCCGTTTCCGAAGTGGTGACGGTGATATTGCAGGTTTCCTATTTCCGCCTGACGCATGGCCGGCGGCTGTTTCGCATGACGCCGCTGCACCATCATTTCGAACTGAGCGGGTGGAGCGAGACGCAGGTCGTCCAGCGTTTCTGGCTGGTGGGCATTCTGGCGGCGATGCTCGGCGTATCGCTCGCGCTGCTGCGCTGAGCGTATTCAATCTTATCCAGCGGGACGAAAGCAGGCAGCACGTGGACAAGCGCCTGATCGGCCAGGTGATCGACGGCTACGTTGTCGGGCCGCTGATCGCGGTCGGGGGGATGGGTCGTATCTACCAGGCGCTCAGCCAGCGTGACCAGCGCACCGCCGCGATTAAGGTCCTCACCCCGGAATACGCGCTTGACGAGAGCTTCCGCACGCGCTTCTGGCGCGAGGCGGAGTTGATGAGCACGCTCGGCCACCCGCACATCATCCCCATCTATCACTACGGCGAGTGGTCCGGCTATCTCTACATGATCATGAAGCTGATCCAGGGGCCATCGCTGGAGCGCGTGCTGCAACACCAGCCGCTCACCCCACTCAGCGCGTGGACCATCGTGCGCCCGATAACCGAGGCGCTTGGCTTCGGACACCGCTTGCAGGTTCTCCACCGTGACCTGAAGACCGCCAATATTCTGCTCGACACCGGCAACGGAGAACGCCCGCATGTCTATCTCAGCGATTTCGGGCTGGGCAAGCGGCCTGGTTTTGATCGCACGCTGACCGCCAACGGGATTTCGGTTGGCACGCCGGAGTACATGGCGCCGGAGGTTGCGATGGGCCAGCCCGCCGACCAGCGCGCCGACCTGTACTCGATGGGTGTCATGATCTACGAGATGCTGCTGGGGCAGATCCCCTTCCAGGGATCGACCGCGCAGATGACTGCGCTGGCGCACGTCGATCAGCCAGTGCCGCGCCCGCGCCTGCTGCGACCCGACTTTCCACGGCAACTCGAAGCGCTGCTGCTGCGCGCCCTGGAAAAGCAGCCGGATGCGCGCTTTCAGACCGCCGACGAGCTGCGCCTGAGCTACTTCGAAGCGGTCGAGGGGCTGAGCGCGGCTGCGCGCCGCGCCTGCTACTGGATCAGGCGGTCACGCTGAGAGAAGCAAAGTTCAGCGAAGTTCAGCCAGGAACAGCGAAAGACAGCGAAGAACAACAAATAACCGCTAAAGGCTGCGGCGGACGGTTTCGCCCTGGCGCGGGCAGGAACCCACGTGAAGCCAATTTCAGGCGCAGATCACGCTCTGGCTGCTTTTCGCTGGCCCCTTGCTGTTGTCTGCTGCTTTTCGCTGCCTTTCGCTGCCTTTCGCTGCCTTTAGCCGTGCTTCGCCAGCGTCCAGGCGAGCATCCCGCTCGCCGTCGTGCCGGCACGCTGCATGCCGAGCTTTTCCAGCACGCGGATTGAGGGCGCGTTGGACGGCAGGCAGGTCGCGATCACGCGCGCGATGCCGGGCTGCGTGAAGGCCCAGTCGATCAGCGCGCGCGCCGCCTCGTAAGCGTACCCCTGGCTGCGATACGCCGGCATGATGCTGTACCCGATATCCACCGTGTCTGCGCCGTCCGAACGCCCTTTGAAGCCGACATCCCCGATCACCACGCGATCGGCGGCGTGTATCACCAGCCACATCCCCCAGCCAAGCATCGCCGGATCACCGGCCAGCATCTGGATGTAAAACGGGACGAAGCCGCGCAGCGCGGGCAGCGGCCAGCCTTCCGGGATGGTGGCGTTCAGCAGCGCCTCGGTACGCGCGCGGTCGTGAATGATGCCGTGCGCCATCGCTATCGAGCAGGCGACCAGCACCAGCCTGTCGCTGGTGATCGTCAGTTCGCCCGGCAGAGGATAATTCGTGCTTGTCACGATGTCGCAGCGCCTCCGCGCAGCCCGAAACACACGCAAATCCTAGTTTCGGATGATTCGCGCGGCGGCGCAAACGAAGCGGCGCGGCCTACTCGATGTCAGGCGCCTCGAAGGATTGCAGCACGCTGAGGACGTAGAGAAAGGTGTCAAGCTGTTCGGCGGTGATGTGCTCGCTGATCAGCGCGTTGAGATAATCGGCGGCGGTCTCGACGCGCCGCTGCATCTGCTGCCCGGTATCGGTCAGGTACACGCGCACGCTGCGCCGGTCGTGCGCGTCCACTGCCCGCGAGACCAGGCCCTTTTCCTCCATGCGGTCGAGCAGCGCGGTCATCGACGAGGGATGGCGGCACACAGCCTGGGCCAGGTGCGAGGCGGTCGCGCCGTTGTCAGTATAGAGCGCCCGCAGCGCGTACCACTCCAGCACGCTCAAGCCAATTGGCGCGATCAGGCGCTCGTAGACCTGCTCCAGGCGGCGATACGCCTCGTCCAGGTTCGTTGCCACGCAGCCATCGAAGCGCAGATGGCCCGGCTCGTGCGGAGGATTCTGAGCGTCCATAGGCTCGATTGTACTGCGACTCCGCGCTGCCTCACAAGTGACTGAGGCGGATAAGCGGAGAAGGCGCGGCGTCTTCGCATTTCCCGATTTCCGGCTGACCGTGATACAATTCTGAGCGAATCCCAGCGAACTCCCACACTGGAGGAGACGAGCAGCGTCATGTCTCAAGGTGGCGGCTTCTGCGAGCGGCACGGCCCTTATGACCCGCCACATCGCACGTGCCCCTACTGCGCGCTCGAAGCCGAGCAGCGCCGCGCCTACGGACCGCCGGGCGTAACTGTCCCTGGGCGGGTGGCGCCGCCTGCGCCCAAAGCCCCTGAGCCGCCCGCTGCCGGACCGACCGAGCTGATCGCGCGCGGCGCCGATCTGCCCGAACCGGACGCGAACGCCGAGGCGCATTTACCAGAGCCAGCCCCACCGCTGGCCTGGCTCGTCGTGCGCGAGCCGCGTGAGCGCCGGGGCGCGCTGCTGCCGATTGCTCCGAATCAGACGATTGGGCGCGAGGCCGATGTGCGCTGGGATGACTCGCGCCTCTCGCGCGTGCACGCCCGCTTCACGCTGGAGCCGCCTGACGACGCGCCCGACGACGCGCCGGTCTATCACCTGTGGCCCTTCGCCCCAACTAACCCGGTCACCATCAACGGGCGCGCTGTGCGTGGCGCGACGCCGCTGCACGAAAACGACGAGATCCGGCTTGGCAACACCCTGTTTATATTCAAGGTCCTGATCGATTGAACGGCTGAACGTGCACAACGGCATTTGAGAGACTGT
>JADLHR010000556.1 GCA_020848665.1 Anaerolineae bacterium | reverse complement strand
TGCGTCACCGGAACGGTGCCGGGCGCTTCGTGAATGGACGACATCGCCTGCGCTGCGTCAAAGGTGAAGCCCCAGGGGTAGTAGTTGTTGTCGGCGCCGCGCGCGGCGTGTTCCCACTCGGCTTCAGTCGGCAGGCGGCGGCCCAGCGCGTTACAGTACGCTTCCGCGCCCCACCACGTCACCTGCGTGACCGGGTGGTTGCTGTAGAACTGCGGGTTCTTGACCGAGTACTGCTCGCCATCGAAGTTGACGTAGCTCGTCTCCGGCTGCTCGACCGAGGTATTGGCGCACGGCTGGCCGAGGCAGCCGGTCTTGTGACTGTCCGGCCCCATCCAGTTCAGGAAGGCCACGTACTGCGACGTGCTCACCTCGGTGTTTTCGATCTGGTACGGGTCGAGCGTCACCTGATGCGCGGGGGTGGAGTCCTGCGTCCAGAGAATGTTGCATTCCTTACCGTACAGCGCGCATTCGTCAACCGCCTGGCTCGCTTCCTCGGTCGTGGTGCCCATCGTGAAGCTGCCGCCGTTGACCGCGACCAGCTTAGACGCGATCGCCATCAGGCGCGGGTCAACCTCCGAGCCGAGGCCAGGCGTCGGCGACGCCAGCCCGGTGAAGGGCGTGCCTTGCAGCGTGGTTTCCTCGGTCTGGCCGGTCGCGCCGTCGCCGGACCCTGCCTCCTGCGCCACCAGCGGCGCGACATCGCCAGGCAGCGGCGTAGTCTCAGCGCCCGCGCTGGCGATCTGGGCCGCGCCTTCCCCGCCAGCCTCGCCTGGCTGGGTAACCTGAGGTTGGGTAGCTTCAGGCTGCGCCGCCGGAGCTTCACCCCCCTGCCCCTCAGGCACGGTGATCGGCGTTTGCGCCGCGCCGGACTGCTCTGCGCCCGGAAGCTGCGTCGGCGACGAGGCGGGCGTATTCGGCGCCGCCAACTCGCCGGTGCCATCGTCCAGCGCGCCAACGGCTTCGGTCGCTTCTTCGGCTGACTCAGCACCCAACCCGGACGCGAGCAGCGCCTGCTGCGCCTCGATAGTGGCCTGCTGCGCGGCGAGCGTCTGCTGCAAGCCTGCCTGCATGGCGACTTCCGTCTCATTCGGGACGATCACCGTTTCCGGCTCGTCCTCGCTTTCAAATGCCGACAGCGAAATCGCGCCGAGGGCATAAGCGCCCACGCAGACGACCATCGCCACACCCAGGCCCAGCAACATCCCCATCAGGGTCCACTGCCAGCCCGCGTCCCGCGTGCGGCGGCGCAGGCTTCCATAGTCATTCATAGATGAAACGCTCCTTACCCTCACAGTTTCCGGGCCGGGTTACGACCGCAGATGCTTCCAATAATACCGTCCCCGCCCGGCAAGACCAAACGATCAGCCTACGCTTTCTCGTCGCTGACTCCGTCCTCCTCGCCTTCGCCATCCCCGGCTGGCTGGCGGTCACGCAGGCGGCGATAGGTCGCCTGGAGCGTCAGCGCGTCCGCGACATGGAACGGGATGGGCGCTTCGACCGCGACTGTGCCGTGCACGTCGAAATCGATCATCGCCTGCAACAGCTCTCGATAGTTCAGATCGCACTCGTTCAGCGGCAGGTGATGGCGCTCGCCGCGCGGCCCGTACTCGATTCCCGACAGGTGCGCGTGCAGCGTCTCCAGCCCGCGCCGCCCAAGCGCCGCCTCGACCCGCCGGAACACGCCGGCGAACTCGTCGTAGGTATTGACCAGCCCGCCGCGCGCGTGCAGATGCGCGAAGTCGATGCACGGCAGCACGCCGGGGATGTCGCGGCTCAGCGCCAGCAGCTCGTCCAGGTCGCCGATCATGGCGGGCTTGCCCATCGTCTCCGGGCGCAGCGTCACGTCGATCCCTTCGGCGTCGAGGATGCTGCGGATCTCCAGCAACTTCTCCTTCACCCGTTCGTAGACTTGTTCAGGGGGCTGGTTATGGTATGAGCCGGGATGAAACACGATATCGCGCGCCCCGGCCCGCCAGCCTTTGCGCGCTGCCGCCAGCAGCCGCTCGTCGCTCTTGGTCATCAGATCGACCGTCTGGCTGTTGAGGTTGATAAAATAGGGCGCGTGGACGCTCAGGCTGATGCCCTGCCGCGCGCCGCAGGCGGCGATTTCGTCGCAGCTTTGATCGGTGACGCGCACGCTGCGCACCCAGGCGATTTCGAGGTGCTCCAGGCCGAGCAGCCTGATATGCTCGATTGCGGCTACTGTGCCGCTGGTCGGGGTCGTCTGTGGGCTGCCCACCGTGCCGAAGCGAATCGGGTCCAGGCTCGAAGAAGCCATACGCTGAAGTGTCCTTTCGTCATCCGGATACCAGTTCTCGTTGAAACGGGCCGCGCGGCCCTGGGAGCGTTCGATGTCCACCATCCATGCCGCCCCATCGCGCCAGCGTGATCTCGCGCTGGCCTTCGCTGCGTTCGTGATCGCCGTCGTGCTGTGGCAGGTCGAGGGCCTGTCGCTGCTGACGTACCCGCTGCGCCTGTTTGTCACCTTGATTCACGAGCTGAGTCACGGGCTGGCGGCGATTCTGACGGGCGGGACGTTCCTGCGCTTCGAGGTCGGCCGGCACGGCGCAGGCCTGGCCTACACGCGCGGCGGCTCGCCCTTCGTCATCCTGCAAGCCGGATACCTGGGCACGGCATTGTTCGGCGCGGGGCTGCTGCTGCTCACGCACCTGTCGCGCCGCCCCGGCCCGATCGCGATCGGCCTCGGCGCGCTGATCGGGCTGCTGAGCGCGCTGTTTTCCGGGCTGCGCCCCGG
>JADLHR010000555.1 GCA_020848665.1 Anaerolineae bacterium | reverse complement strand
CGCCGGTTGCCCCAGATGACCGCAATCGTCGCCAGCAGAAACGTCAGGTAGAGCGCGACGCTTGGCGCGTCAAACCGGTATGACAGCGCGCCGCCCGGCCCGACCTGGTACGCGCGCGGCGCGCCGGAGAGCCACAGCAGAAGCTGCGTGCTGAGGATCAGCGCCAGCCCCACCAGCGCGATGATGCGGAACCAGCGCGTCCGCACACCGCCGATCACCGCGCTGTAGATGTACAGCGTCAGCGTGGATACGCTGAAGCCCAGGTCCAGCAGGCGCAGCCCGGCCTGAATCGTTCCCGGCCCGGCGTGAACATAGGCCGCTGCGCGGCTCAGCAGCGAGCCGGAAGCCCAGATCAGCGCCGAGAACAGGAACAGCGCGAAATAGCGGTTGGCAGTGCTGTTGAGGTCTTGCCACAGCACGAGAATCAGCAGGCCAAGCGCCAGGGCCAGCGTCAGGCCGTTAAATAGCAGCGCGAGATTGTTGGCGATCATCGGCGGGCGCCTGCGCGATGGGGCCGCGCGACCGGGCTAGCGGCTACTCTGCTTTTCGAAGCGGTAACCGACGCGATGCTCGGTCAGGATGTAGATCGGGTTGGCTGGGTCCGGCTCGATCTTGCGCCGGAGCTGGCTGATATAGACGCGGGGGTAGTACACGTCGTCGGCGTACTCCGGTCCCCAGACCTGCTCCAGCAGATCGCGCTGTGGCACGACACGGCCTGCGTATTCGTGCAGGACGGCCAGCAGCTTGAACTCGGTTGGCGTCAGGTGGACCTTCTGATTGTCCACGAACACGTGGCGGCGCTGAAGATCGATACACAGGTAGCCGTCGTTGTAGCCGGATTCAGCTTCGGCGGCGGTCATCTGGGCGCGGCGCAGCAGCGCCTGGACGCGCGCGACAAACTCGTTGAGACGCACCGGCTTGACCAGGTATTCATCGGCGCCCGCGTTTAGCCCTTCGACAATATCGTTCTCAGTGATAGCCTGCGCCGAGAGCATCATCACTGGTGTTTCGGCTACCTCGCGGATGCGCTGGCAGACCGTCAGCCCGTCCATCTCCGGCATCACGATATCGAGAATCACCAGATCGGGCCGCTCGGCATGAAAGGCGCGCAGCCCTTCGAGGCCGCTTCCTGCCAGCGCGACCTGAAACCCCTCGCGCTGGAGCTTGCGCCCCAGAGCGTCGCGGATCGCGAGTTCGTCATCCACCAGAAGCACCTTCGCCGGCATTGTTCCCCCCGCCCCTTGTCTCTCACTTCATCGATGATCCGGTCGATTCGGCGCGCAAGAAACGGTCCACTTCAGCGGCGGTCGGCAGCGAAGGCTGCGCGCCCAGCCGGGTTGCGGTCAGCGCGCCGCACGCGCTGGCAAAGCGCACCGCGTCGGCCAGCCGGGTTTCACCGCGCGCCAGCGCGACCGCCAGCCCGGCGGTGAACGAGTCTCCGGCGGCGGTTGTATCGACTGCGTCCACCTTGAACGCCGGGACGCGGGTCCAGCCACCCGGATCGGCGGCGAGCGCGCCATCGGCGCCCAGCGTGATCACAGCCGATCGTGGCCCCAGCCTGAGCGCGGTGCGCGCCAGGTCGTCGTCGGACATGGCTTGCACGTCCTCGGCGGACAGGCGCATCATCTGCGCCAGCTCGATCCGATTGGGTGTGATGATGTCCACCTCGTCCAGCAGCGCATCCGGAAGCTGCTGCGCCGGGGCGGGATTGAGCACGACGCGCAGATCGTGCCTGTGTGCCAGGCGCGCCGCCGCGATGCTGGTTTCGAGCGGCACCTCAAGCTGAAGCACCAGGATATCGGCGCCCGCGAAGGCTGGCTCAGCGGCGGCGACATCGCTGGGCGTCAGCGCCATGTTCGCGCCCGACGCGACGATGATCGTATTCTCGCCGTCGGCGGCGACTGCGATCAGGGCGATGCCGGTCGCGGTGTCCGGCGTGACGCCGATGTACTGTGTGTCGATATGCTCTTTCTGATACGCCGCCAGGCATTGCTGCCCGAAGGAATCGTCTCCGACCCGCGCCACGAACGTGACTGTCGCGCCCAGCCGGGCTGCGCCGACCGCTTGATTTGCGCCCTTGCCGCCCATCGCGGTCAGAAACTGGCCGCCCAGCACTGTCTCGCCCGGCTGCGGCAAATGCGGCGTCTGAATCACCAGGTCAACATTGGCGCTGCCCACCACGACAATACGGGCCATGAGATACCTCGCTTGCGGAAGATGAACCCAATCCGGCGGCAGGTGCGCCGCCCTTCCCTAATCTTACTCGATTCCCTGGTTCGCGCATCTCACGCAGCAAAAAGGGCGACCCCCGAAGGATCGCCCTGCTCCACGCACGAGGAGGCGCGGTCGTGATTATTGGACCGGCTGCCCACCGCCGACTGAAGTTTTGAGCAGATTACGCAGGACGGTCTGCAGAATGCCGCCATTGCGGTAGTAGCTGACCTCAACCGCTGTATCAAGCCGGCTGCGAGTCTGGAAGGTCTTTACCGAGCCGTCGCGTGCCGTGGCGCGGACCGTGATTTCCTGGCCGGGGTGCAGGACCGGTGGGATCTCGATATCGTACGTCTCACGCCCGGTCAGGCTGAGATCATCGCAGTCTGCGCCGGGCAGGAACTGGAGCGGCAGGATACCCATCCCGATCAGATTACTGCGATGGATGCGCTCAAAGCTGTCAGCGATCACCGCCTGCACGCCGAGCAGCAGCGCGCCCTTCGCCGCCCAGTCACGCGAGCTGCCAGAGCCGTATTCCTTGCCTGCGATCACGATCAGCGGCGTGCCCTCGGCCTTGTACCGCTCGGCAGCGTCGAACACGCTCATCTTCTCACCGCTTGGCAGGTGGACGGTTACGCCGCCTTCGGTGCCGGGCAGCAGCAGATTCTTGATGCGGATGTTGGCGAAGGTGCCGCGAACCATGACGCGATCGTTGCCGCGCCGCGAGCCGTATGAGTTAAAGTCGCGCGGCTCGACGCCGTGCTCCATCAGGTAGCGCGCCGCCGGGCTGTTAAGCGCGATCGATCCCGCCGGCGAGATGTGGTCAGTCGTGACCGAATCGCCAAGCACGATCAGAACGTGCGCGCCTGTAATCGCCTGTGGCGTGCTGACCTCCGGCGCCAGATCGACGAAGAACGGCGGCTCCTGGATGTAAGTCGAGCTGGGGTCCCAGTGGTAGACCTCGCTGCTCGTCAACGGGATCGCGTTCCAGGTTTCATTGCCGTTGTAAACATTACCATACTGCTCGTGGAACATTTCCGGCTTGAGGGATGCGGCGATGGTATCTGCAATCTCGCGCTGGCTCGGCCAGACATCGCGCAAATACACGTCGTGGCCGTCGCGGTCCTGGCCGAGCGGCTCGTTGACGAGATCGATATCGATCCGGCCAGCGATTGCGTAGGCCACGACCAGCGGCGGTGAGGCGAGATAGTTCGCCTGCACGAGCGGATTGATCCGGCCCTCAAAGTTGCGGTTGCCACTCAGGACGCCCGCTGCGACCAGATTTTCCTGCTCAATTGCCTGCGTGACGTTCTCCGGCAGCGGGCCGCTGTTGCCGATGCAGGTCGTGCAGCCATAGCCCACGACATAGAAGCCGAGAGCCTCCAGATAAGGCATCAGACCGGCGGCGGTCAGGTAGCTGGTCACCACCTTTGACCCCGGCGCGAGGCTGGTCTTGACGTAGGGGGCCACGCTCAGCCCTCGCTCGACCGCTTTCTTCGCCAGCAGACCGGCGCCGACCATCACCGACGGGTTCGAGGTGTTGGTGCAGCTTGTGATCGCCGCGATCGCGACTGCGCCATGCGTCAGTTCGATTTCTTCCTGATACCCGTTCCGTCCAGCCCGGATCGTCGCGCGGCGTCCGAGCCGGTCTTTGTCCAGCGCGTAGCCACGCTCACTGGTCGGTGCGGTCAGCGCGCGTCGGAATGCGTCCCTGACTTCGCTCAGCTCGATGCGATCCT
>JADLHR010000554.1 GCA_020848665.1 Anaerolineae bacterium | reverse complement strand
GTTTTTCGTCGGCTTCAACCGGCGCTTCGACCCGACTTACGCCCGCGTGCGCGAGGCGATCCAGAGCGGCGATCTGGGCGACGTGCATCTGATCCACGTTATCAGCCGCGACCCCGCGCCGCCGCCAATTGAGTACGTCAAAGTATCGGGCGGTATCTTCGTGGACATGATGATCCACGACTTCGATATGGCGCGCTTCCTGGTCGGCAGCGAGGTCGAGGAAGTCTATACGCGTGCGGCGGTGCGAATCGACCCGCGCATTGGCGAGGCGGGCGACGTGGATACCGCGATGGTGATGCTGACCTTCGCCAACGGCGCGATCGGAGTGATTGACAACAGCCGCCGGGCAGTCTACGGCTACGACCAGCGCGTCGAAGTGCTGGGCAGCAAGGGCGCGGCGGCGTCTGCGAACGTCTACCCGAACCAGGTCACGTTCAGCACTGCCACGGCCATCAGCCGCGATCTGCCGCTCAACTTCTTCATGGAACGCTACACCGAGAGCTACGAGCGCGAGATGCGCGCCTTTGTGCGGTGCATTGTGGACGGCACACCGGCGCCAGTTGGCGCGTCCGATGGGCGCGCGCCGGTCGTGATGGCGCTGGCCGCGAAGAAATCGCTGGTCGAGCACCGGCCCGTCAAGCTCAGCGAGATTTAACACGACGTATCGTAAGGTGCGGGAGCCGGTGCGCTTGCTGCTGGCTCCCGCGTGAGCGCCGTCCCCGGTGATGAATTGGACGACGGCAAGTATTTGTGGCTCACTTAACCGTTCGATGCTATTCTTCGTCCACCTGCTCCCGGTCAGGTGCGCCAGATAGTGCGCGTTTTCGCGCTGCGCCGCCGGGGCGGGCGCCTCGCCCGCACACTTAGTGTTTGCCCCGCGTGTCCGGCTTAGGGCACCGGGAACGCGGTACAGTTAACAACTTGTTGAACAGAAAAAGGAGCAGTCGCATGAAAGCACGCCGCATTTTCCCCCTGCTGCTGATTACCGCTATGGTTCTTTCCCTTGTGCCGCTGACAACGGCGCTCGCGCAAGAATCGGTCAACATCCGGATCCGCTGTAAGTCCACTCCGCCCACCGAAGACTGGCGCTGCAACAACTTCGCCGAAGTCGTCGAAGATGTTGAGGCCGATCTGGGCATCGACATTAACCTGGAGCTGATCCAGGACAACGCGGGCTGGGGCGATTACAAGCAGGAATTCCAGCTTTCTGCCGAAGCGGGCGAAGCGGTCGATATCGTCCTGTCCGGCCACGAGGACATCGGCGCGTGGTCAGCAGCCGGGTTCATCATCCCGTTGGACGAAATGATCCCGGACTATCCTGAGTTCGCTGACATCGTCCCCAGCCTGTGGGAGTCGATGAAGGGGCCGGGCGGTGCGATCTACGGCATCCCACAGGACGCTGAGGCCCGCCCGCTGTTCTTCAGTAAGCCGCTGCTGAGCGATCTGGGCTGGAGCGACGAAGAAATCGAGGCGCTGCCGGAACGGATCTACAGCGGCGAGTTCACCTTTGCTGACATGCTGGATGTTGCCGAGCAGGCGGTTGAAGAAGGCGTGGTCGAAGAGGGCTATGGCTTCTGGCACCGCCCGGTGAACGGTGGCGACTTCCTGTACTTCTACGCCGGGATGGGCGGCCAGGTGCTGGACGAAGATGGTAACCTCGTCTTTGACAAGGACGCGGCTCTGAAGGTCTTCCAGATGCTCGAAGATGCGCGCAGCCGGGGCGTCATGAACGGCTCGCATCTCGGCATCGAGTGGCCGGACTGGCACACGACTGTCGCCCCTGGCGAGAAGGTCCTGTTTGCGACAGGCGGCACCTGGTTCTGGGGCGACTGGGCGGTCAACTATGTCGCCGACCGTGGCGGCGAAGATTACCTGTGGGAAAACATCGGCTTCGCGCCGATCCCTGCGATGGAAACCGGCCAGCCGATCACGCTGACGCACCCTCTGGCGTACATGATCAGCGCGAGCAGCGATCATCCCGATGTTGCGATGGCGCTGATCGCGGCGATCACCACACCCGAAGCGAACAACCGCCATGCCATTGGCAGCGCGCACCTGGGCATCCTGAACACGCAGCTTGAATCGGCGGAGTATCAGGAGAGCGAATTCCTGGCGGCGGCGCATCCGATGCTCGACTACGCCATCTTCCTGCCGAACCATCCGAGCTGGGGCGCCTGGTCCGAGGCGTACTGGAGCGGTATCCAGGCGGTGGAGAGCGGCGAGCTGGACGCGCAGGCAGCCCTCGACGTGGTCGTTGGACGGCTTCAGAATGAAGTTGAAGGGATCGTGATTCGCTAGGTCCGCTCCTGGCGCGTGATCTCCGCAGTTACGCTGATCCTGGCCGGAGGCGCAATCCTTCCGGCCAGGGTCCCGCGCAGAGCGCGATGGCGCGTCGCGCCAGCGTCCCTGACGACCAGGCCGCCACGGAGAGGAGCTTAACCGGTCATGACCACACCTCCACTGGCACGACAGGCTTCTGCCCTTTCGGTTCCGGCGCGCAGCCGGCGCCAGACCATGCGCGCGCAACTGACCGCCTACGGCTTTCTGGCCCCGGCCGGGTGTCTGGTTCTGCTGTTCTTCTTTATCCCGATGCTCCTGATCCTGTTCCTGAGCATCACCAATCTCTCGACGACGAATTTCACGACGGACATCGTCGGGATGCTGCGCTCCGATCTGGATCTCGACCTCGGCTCGCTGCGCGTGGTAACCGCCGAGCCGCGCTATATCGTCGGCTTCGACAATTTCGAGCGCATGTTCAGGGATGAGTTCGCGCCCAAGATTTTCTTCAACACGCTTTTTTACGTCTTTGGTACGCTGTTGTTTTTTAACGTCGGGCTGGCGCTGGTGATCTCGCTGCTCACCACGCACGTCAACCGCCGCGCCGGGTTTTTCTTTCGCGCGCTGTGGATTCTGCCGCGCATCACCTCACCGGCAGTCTATGTCCTGATGTGGCGGCGGATTATCGCGGTCGCGCCATTTGGCATCATCAACCAGTTCAACGACGCGCTGGGCCGCCCCGAAGTCAACTATTACCAGGATCACCCCTGGCTGTTCGTGATCCTGGTCAACGGGTTCATCGGCGCATCGTTCGGGATGATTATCTTCACCTCGGCGATTGAGTCGATCCCCAAAGACCTGCTGAATGCCTCGCTGGTGGATGGCTCGTCCGTCTTGCAGCGCATCCGCTATGTCATCCTGCCGATGCTGCGCTGGCCGCTGCTGTTTG
>JADLHR010000553.1 GCA_020848665.1 Anaerolineae bacterium | reverse complement strand
TTCGTCGTCGTCGGCGTGACGGATGGCGTCACGGTCGGCGTGTGACTCGGCGTGAAGGTGGGCGTAAAAGTCGGCGTATTGGTCGGCGTTGGCGTGTTGGTCGGCGTGGGCGAGGGCGTGATGAACAGGCGCGGGTCAAGCGTGTAGCCGCGCGTGAAGCGCGTCGTCTCGCCGCCCGATTCGACTTCGACGCTCAGGCTGTGCGCGCCGGAGCCGAACGGCATCAGGTCGATGGTCGCGGCGTAGGGCGGCTGGTCAAACTCGGCCACCGGCTGCCCGTCCACCGTGATCGTGACGCGGCCAATCGGCTGCTGCGACCGCTCCGGCGTGATAGCGATCTCGACTACGCTCTCTTCGAGGAAGGCGCCGTCGTCCAGCCCCTCGATGGTGATGACTGGCGGCAGAGCGGCGACCGTCAGCGCAGCGTCGAGCGAACGCGCTCCGCCGCGCGCATCCTCGGCGCTGACTGTCAGCGTGTGCGCGCCGGGGGTCAGGGCATACGGGTCGAGGGTCAGCGTCGCTGCGACGGTGTTATCCGCCGGCGGCCCGGCGCTGAGGTTCAGCGGCGCGCCGTCGATGCTGGCGGTAATCGCGCCCAGACCGCGCGGCGCGGTCACGTTGGCGGTGATCGTCACCGGTTCCGCGATCTCGCCTTCCGGCACGCCTTCCAGCGCGATCTGCGGGTAGAAGTCGGGCGCGGTGAACGGCTGGCTGCTAACCACGCCGTTTACGCCGACTTCGAGCGTGTGCTCCGCGCCGTCCGGCTCGACTGCGCTGGTCAGCGTGATGACATACTGCGTGCGCAGGTACGCCGCCAGGAAGCTGTATTCCTCGGCCAGCATGTCCGGCGTGGGCGAGAACAACGCCGAGCCGCGCGTCTGGCCTGCCAGCGGCTCCAGGTAGGCCCGCTCGACGCCGAAGCCCAGCCCGAAGGTGTAGAACGCGATGTTATTGGCCGCCGCCAGCTCAATCGCTTCCTGCGGCCCGGCGACGCTCAGTTGCCCGTATTCGTTGCCATCGGTCAGCAGCACGACATAGCGGCGCGGCGTATCGGCCTGGGTTGCGAGCTGCGCGGCCTCGTAGGCGGCCTGGTAGAGCGCGGTCCGGCCATCGGCCACCAGGGTGTCAATCGCGGCGCGCAGCGCGCCGAAATCGTCCGTGAAGTCTTGCAGCAGGCGCACGGTTGAATCGAATTCCAGCAGCGCGACCTGGTCGCCGGGGCGCAAGCGGTCCAGAAAGGCGCGGGCGGCGCCCTGAGCGGCGGCCAGCGGCAGGCCGAGCATACTCTCGCTGGTATCAATGACCAGCACGACGGAGATCGGCAGGTCGTCCTGCGTGACGTTCTCGATTGCGGTGATGGTGGCTGGCTCGCCATCGACTGTGATATTGAAGGCTTCCGCGCCGAGGCCGGAGACGGGCACCTCATAGGAGTCGAAGACGTTGACCAGCAGCGTGATCTGCGGCAGACTCCCGGCGACGACCTCGACGATTTCGACGCGGGTAACGCCCTGATCTTCCTGGGCCGAGACCGTTCCGCCGAGCGCCGCCAGCAGGATCAGGAGCAGTGATATTAACCGGAACGCGCGCATAAGACCCCCTGGAGAAGCGTGCGGCTCAATACTGTGGCCCGTTGACGCTTCCGACGCTGTGTTTCACACGATGTAATGCCTGTTATTGTACCTCAGTCCGAGTTTTCTGCTGAACAAAAGCGACGAACAGCAGCGCAGGGCGCACAGAACAGCAAAAAACAGCGAGGTTGAGGGAGGGGGCGAGCCGGAGGGTGAGGCTTGGCGCGCCACGACAGGAGTTACACACCGGTAGCTGCACATCGGTAGCTGTATATCTGCAAATGCGCATCGGTAGCTGCATATCAGCAGCTGCACATCAGTATTTGGACATCAGTATTTGGACATCAGTATTTGCGCCAGCCCCCTTCTTCCCATTAAAATCCCGACAACGGCGGGTGCCAGGCGGCGCACGCTCCCCGGCGCCACTGCCGGAAGTTAGCTTTACAGTAGCTCATTCAGTTTTTTTGGGAGGACATCTCATGGTAAAACGCTTCAAAGCTCTTTCGGCCCTTGCGGTCTTTGTGGCGATCGTGGCCGCTATGGTCGCCCCGGTCGCCGCGCAGGACGATGTGACGACGATCACGTTCTGGCACGCCATGAGCGGCAGCCGGGCCGATGTCGTTCAGCAGATCGTGGACGCCTTCAACGCGGCGAACCCCGATGTCAACGTGGTCGCAGAGTTCACCGGCAGCTACGCCGAGACGCTGACCAAGGCTCTGGCCGCCTACCAGGCTGGCGATCCGCCGAACATCGTCCAGGTCTACGAAGTCGGCACGCGCACCATGCTCGACTCTGGCGCGATCGTCCCGATCATGGAAGTCAGCGGCGGCACGCTCGATCAGAGCAAGTTCGTCGAGCCGATTCTCAACTACTACGCGATCGATGGCGAGCTGCGCTGCATGCCGTTCAACAGCTCCACCGCCATGATCTACTACAACAAGGACATCTTCGAAGCCGCCGGGCTTGATCCAGAGCAGCCGCCGACGACCTTCCAGGAAGTCTACGACATGGGCAAGCAGATCGTCGACTCCGGCGCGGCGTCCTACGCCATCTCGTTCGGCTGGCCGGCCTGGATCCTGGAGCAGATGTACGCCAAGCACAATATCCTGCTCGCCAATGAGGGCAATGGCCGCGAAGGTCTGGCGACCGAAACCTACTGGAACAACGAGTTTGGCGTGGCTGTGCTGACCGAATGGCAGAAGTGGGCGGATGACGGCCTGCTGTTCTACGGCGGGCGCGAGTACTCGGCCAACGACCCCTTCATCGCTGGCGAGTTCGCCATGCTGGCGCAGAGCACCTCCAGCCTGGGCGGTATTCAGAAGAACGCCCCGTTCGAGCTGGGAACCGCCTTCCTGCCGCGTCTCGCGGGCTATGACGAGATCGGTAACAACGTCGTCGGCGGCGGCTGCCTGTGGACGATGGCTGGCGCCAGCGAAAAAGAACTGGACGCGGCCTGGCGCTTCTACCAGCACCTCTCGTCCATCGAGATGGACACCCTCTGGCACAAGGGCACCGGCTACTTCCCGGCCAGCAACGCCACTGTCGAGGCGCTGGAAGCCGAGGGCTGGTTCGAGCAGAACCCCAACTTCCGCACGGCGTTCGATCAGATTCTCGCCGGAAATAACACGCTTGAGTCAGCCGGCGTCCTGCTCGGTGACTTCGTCCTGATCCGCGATATTGTCGGCGCGGCGATCGAGGACGTGGTGGTCAACGGGGTCGATCCGCAGGAGGCGCTCGACTTTGCGACCGAAGAAACGAACCAGGTCCTGGCCGACTACGCCAGCCTGTTCGCCGAATAAGACATCAGGGCGTGTTTTTCCACCGGGGCGCAGGAGCATCCCGCGCCCCGGTTCACCTCACCTCTAAGTTCCTTCTCCACCGCGGAGAGGGAACTTTCAAACTTTCGTGCCATTCCGCCCCGCTTCAAAATGGGGCAGGGGGTGAGGCCGGCTTTTGAGAATTGTTTAGTCTGGTTGGGGGAACCGTCATTTGACTGCGCCTGTCTTTCGAAACCGCATTCTGCCGTACTTCCTGCTGCTGCCGAGCATCCTGCTGGTCGCGGTCTTTTTTATTTATCCCGCCGTCCAAAGCCTGGAGCTGAGCCTCTACCGCGTGCATCGCGTGCGCGGCGTCAAGCTCTACATCGGGCTGGAGAACTTCGAGCGCCTGTTTGAATCGACAGTCTATCTCAACTCGCTCGAAGTCACGGCCAAGTTTGTGCTGGCATCCGTGATTTTCGGGCTGGCAATCAGCCTCGCGCTGGCGGTCGGCGCCAGCCAGCCGATCCGGGGGTTTGGCGTCTACCGTACCCTGCTGATCTGGACCTATGCCCTGTCGCCCTCGATCGCCGGGCTGATCTGGGCGCTGCTGACCGACCCGGCGATCGGTTTTCTGACGGATGTGCTCAAAGCAGTCGGGATCGACTTCAACTGGCGCCGCAGCCAGGGCGACGCGCTGATCTTCATCACAATGGCCTCCGTGTGGAAAATCCTGGGCTACAACATCCTGTTTTTCCTGGCGGGGCTGAAGAACATCCCGCGCGACGTGATCGAGGCGGCTTCGCTCGACGGGGCCAACGCCTGGACGCGCTTCTGGAAGATGATCTTCCCGCTGCTGATGCCCGTCACGCTGTTCTTGCTGATCATGAACACGCTGTACGCCAGCTTCGAGACCTTCGGGCTGATCGACATTACGACTCAGGGCGGGCCGGGCCGCGCGACGAACGTGCTGGTCTATAACCTGTACAACGACGGATTCAAGAGCACGACCGGCATCGGCCTTGCTTCGGCGCAGTCGATCATTCTGCTGGGGATTGTCGCCGCGCTGACCGTGTTCCAGTATCGCTTTGTGAGCCGCAGGACGTTCTACCAATGAGCGCGATCACATCTCCTTCATCGACCGTGCGGCGCGAGATGGTCGGCGCGGGCACGTGGCAGCGCCGGCTGTACCCGATCCTGATGCACCTCGTCATGGCGACGGTGGTTTTCGTGGTCAGCTTCCCGCTGATCTACGCCTTCATCCTCAGCACGCAGTCGTCGCACGTCGGCTCGCTGGCGCCCGGCGCGGCGCTGGTCGAGAACTATCAGAACGCCTGGCAGCAGGCGAACATGGGCCTGCTGATGCGCAACACCCTGATCGTCTCGCTGGGCGTGGCGGTCGGCAAGATCATCCTGGCGATCCTCGGCGCCTACGCGCTGATCTATTTCCGCGTGCGCGGCGGGATGGTCATCCTCGGCCTGATCATGCTGACACACCTGCTGCCGCTGCCGGTGCGCGTCGTGCCGACCTACGAGCTGCTCACCCAGTTGAATTGGGTCAACACTTTTCGTGGGCTGACGATCCCGTTCTTCGCCAGCGCGACCGGCCTGCTGCTGTTCCAGCAGTTCTTCCGCACCGTGCCGACCGACCTGGCCGACGCGGCGCGGGTGGACGGCGCCGGGCCGTTTCGCTTCCTGGTCAGTATGCTGATCCCAATCTCGCGCACCAATATCGGCGCGCTGTTCCTGATCGAGTTCGTGTATATGTGGAACCAGTACCTCTGGCCGCTGCTGGTCGCCAACTCTGACCAGACGCGCCAGATTCAGATCGGGATCAAGCTGTTGGTGGCGACGGACGC
>JADLHR010000552.1 GCA_020848665.1 Anaerolineae bacterium | reverse complement strand
GTATGCTGTGCGCAACAGGCGGAGCTTCCCGCTCGGTTGGCTGGTCGAGCCACACGCCCGGCTCGTCAGTCTCGTCTTCGTCGCCCCATGCATAGTGGGTCTCGTCGAGTTCCTCTGCCTCATCGTTGTAGGTGACAGGCTCACCTTGAGGCTGTTCTTCAGCCCGCTGCCGGTTGGATGCCTGAATACCACTTACATCGTAGATACGCCCATCGGTTCCTCGCCCTCTGTAATCAGTTGTTCGTCGGCGAGCATTACCGCCGCGACGCGGTGGAAGCCTGCCGAGAGCCATAGCGTCTCGCCTTCGCGGAACAGCACCACTGGCGAGGATGGCTCGTACTGCCCCGTCTCAGCCATGACCGTGGCGTAGCGTTCGACTGTTTCTCGGTTCAAGCCACCCACGCGCACCTGGATACGCTCGTCGGCGGTAATCTGGTCCAGCGTCACCCAGACGGTCGTGTCGTGCCGCGCCGGAGTCGCGCTGGATGGCAGGCCCGTTATATACTTCCATTGCATACCAGGAGCCTGCTCATGCCTGATCTTTTTGTCAGCCACGCCACCGCAGACGACGCGCACACCGACCGCTTCGCGGATGCGCTCGCCGCGCACGGGATCACGACCTGGATCGACCATCGCGGCGGGATCAAACCTGGTGCGCCAAACTGGGATCGTGCCATTCGTGAGGCGATTAAGGAGTGCGATGCGGGCGTGTTGCTTATGACGCCCCGCTCGCTCGCGTCCGATATTTGCGCGGGGGAATGCCTGATCGTGCGCGAGCAGGGGAAGCCGCCTATGTCGCGTACCTGGAAGCGGGCGGCGAGATCTGGGTGGCGATCAAGACGATCCAGTACGTCGACCTGCGAACCGATTTCGAGCGCGGCGTGGCGCTGCTAGCACGTGCGCTGCGGGGCGAGGCTGACGCCGCGCTGCCAACGCCGGTGCGCGGCAAGATCACCGGCGTGGACACGCTGCGCGTGACCCTGCCCTACCTGATGTCTGTGCCGCTGTCCGGCCGCGATGATGACCTGAACGCGCTGCGCGCGGGACTCGGCTCCGCGCGCGATCCGCACGTGACGCAGATCGTCGCGGTCGGCGGGACCGGCAAATCGCGCGTCGCGGCGGAGCTGGCGCTCGACTATCCGAACGGCGCGATCTGGCACCGCTGCACCAAGGCGTCGAAAGCCTACGAGATGACCGAGCTGATCCGGCAGCACTACGGGTTGGACGAAAAGGTGTCACCCGAACTGGTGCTGGCGTCGCTCGATGACGCCCCGCCGCTGATAGTCATCGACAACGCGGAAGATGTCGATCCCGACACGGAGCGCCGCGCCGCGTATGCTGAACTGGCGGCGCGCATCGCCACGCGCGGCGTGCCGGTTGTGCTGACGGCCCGCGCCGCGTGGAGCGAGATGAGACCGTTCCGCCCGCACGATCTTGTCCCGCTGACCATCGAGCCTGCGGTTCGGATCGCGCTCGACTTCGCCGCAGCGGAAGGGATCGAACTGGCCGAGGACAGGGCGCGCGAACTTGCCGCTGCCGGCCGGTTGCATCCCCGTCTGATCGAGTTCGCCGTGCGCCAGCTTCACGCGCGGGGATTTGAGCGTGTGAAGCGCCAGCTCGAAGACCTGAAACAGGCCGGTGTGCAGGATGCGCTGGACGAGATGATCTTCAAGACGATGCGCCAGATGGTCGAGCAGGCGCGCGGCGGCGTTGGCGCCGAGCAGGTATTACACCACCTGACGGTCTTCGAGGGTCCGTTTGACTGGGACGCCGCCCTGGCGCTCAGGCCAGCCGGCATGGACGAAGGTGCGCTCGACGAGGCGCTGGTGACGCTGCAAGGCTGGGGCTTTGTGCGCTTCGACAAGGTATCCGAGCGCTATACCATCAACGAGGTGGTGCGGGAAGCCTTGCCGACGGATGAAGAATGCCACGCCCGCCATTTCGACTACTACTTCGCGCGGCATGGCGATTTCGACGCCAACAACAATGAGGATCGCCACCCGTCGATTACGCGGGATTGGGCCGAGCTGCGCGCCGCGCTGCGGTGGGGTAACGAACAGCGGCCCGGCGACTCCGTCGCGCTCGCCTGGGCGCTGCACTATTTCATGCAACTCCGCGCGCCGAAAGTAGAATGGCGTTCAGTTATCGAAAGCGCCCATGAAGCAGCGAATCAAGCCGATGACCGGCTGGGCCAGGCCAACACGCTGCAGGGGCTGGGCGATGTGGCGCGTATGCAGAACGAGTACGAGCCGGCGCGCGACTATTATGAGCGCGCGTTCGCGCTAGGCACGCAAATTGGCGACTTCCCAGTCCGCTTGAACTGCCTCTGGCAGTTAGGGCGTCTGGAACGCGCGCTCGGCAATATGGAAGCCGCCTGTGAGTTTTTCCGGCGCGCGCTGGCGCTGGCCGACAGCCACCCGTTCTTCAAGACGCACCCATTGGCGCAACGCTGGCGTGACGAGTACACAGCGCTGGGGTGCGATGCAGAACTAAACGGGCCGGCGCAACACGACTGACTCCAACACAGGCGTGGCGCACTCTAGCTATTTGGCGGTACCTTCTACACCAGTGCTCTTCACGGCCGGCAGCGCTTGAACTGACTACAGAATTTGGAGAACCCCAGCTCGGAATTCTTCACCATCAGTATTCGACGGCTTCCGCCTCCAAGATCTCGTGCTCGATATACAATCGCAACGCCTCGACACTACGGAAGAAGCGAAAGCCGGCACGCTGGACCATCTCGACGAGCTCATCACTCTCATCGAGCAACAGAGCCACGGGCTCTGTCAGCCTCGGCTGCATTCCGTCCGGCCATGCGAGATCGAGAATGCCCAACAGACTCCCTGTTTCCTCATCTACCAGCTGGTAGAGCAACTCACCATCCGCCAGTCCTTGCTCGGATACCCAACCTGCTACCTGAAGCAGAATTTCCTCCTCGTCATCGGTGCTCACGCCGCCGAGGATACGGTCTTCAACGGTCAAGGTTGCGGGCTCGCCAAGATCTCGCTCGAGCACTTGCCCTTCCTGCAAGCTGTATAAGAAGTCATTGCCCGCCTTTGCGAGCAGTTCGCGTCTTGCCGCGAGAAAATCGAGATAGTTTTCGATCCGCCAAAGCTCGCGGTCCATTGGAATCCAGTG
>JADLHR010000551.1 GCA_020848665.1 Anaerolineae bacterium | reverse complement strand
TCCTGGAACGTCACGTCGAGGTTGGCGTCGTCGTAATAGCCGAGCGCCTGTGCAACGTAGAAGCCGAGGTGATTGGTGTTCGGCACCCAGTCGAGCAGCAGCGTGATCGCGGTCCGCTCGTCCAGGCGGGCAAACTCGGTCGCGCCGCCGAGGTGATCGGACAGGTCCGGTTCATCGTCCTGCGCGCTCGCTGGCAGCACGACCGCCAGCGCGAACAGCAGTGTCAGAGTCCACAGGGCAAATTTACGCATCGTCTTCTCCTTACAACTCAAGCGGTTAGCGGTTAGCAAGACCCGAAATTAAGTAATCTATCGAAAGCAATGAGCATATTTCGCCGGGGGTTAAGGAGTGAGGTTCGCCGTGCGAACTGCCGCATTTGCCAGTTCCTTTCGATACGCCGCTAACCGTTTAGTAGATTCCCGGGCCGCGCCAGCCCTTGCGGCGCGCGCTGTAGTACCAGCGCAGCGTCAGCCGCTCGACCAGGTTGACCAGCAGCACTAGCAGCAGACTCAACAGAGCCGTCAGCAGGATCGCCAGGTACGCCTGGTCAAGCTGGAAGCTGGCATACGACCGCTTCAGATAGACGCCTAACCCCTGCTGCGCGGTAATGTACTCCCCGAAAATCGCGCCGACAACGCTGTACGTTGCCGCGATCCGCAGGCCGCTGAAAAACGAGGGCATGGCGGCGGGCAGGCGCGCTTTGGTCCATGTCTGCATCGAGCTGGCGCCCATCGCGCGCAGCAGCGAAAGCAGCTCCGGGTCCGCCGCCTGCAGCCCGGCAAAAGTGTTGAGCGTGATCGGGAAGAAGCAGAACAGCACAACGACCATGATCTTCGGGCCGCTGCCGAACCCGAAGATCAGAATCAGCAGGATCGCGACGGCGAAGATCGGAATCGTCTGCGAGATGATCAGGATCGGGTACAGCACCCAGCGCAGCACGCGCGAGAAGTCCATCAGCGCCGCGATCACCACCCCCAGCACCAGCGCGATCGAGAGGCCGGTCAGCGTCTCCCACAACGTCTGCGGGATGTGCTGGTTCAGCAGCAGGTCGCCGTGCAGCCGCCACGCATCCAGCAGGGCGCGCGGCGTCGGGAAGATGTCCGCGAAGCTCAGGTTCCGGGCTTCGACAGCCTCGTGCGCCAGTTGCGCCGTGCCGGACGCGGCCATCAGCAGCACCAACCCCCCGACTACGATCAGCACCGCCGCGCGCGTCAGGTCCTGAAACAGCGTCTGCCAGCCCTGGCGGACCGGCGCGACCGGCTCGTTCGCCATCGTTACGCGCGCCCCTGCGTGTGCACGACCAGCAGCAACCCCGCGCCGAGCGTCACGTGCGCCAGGGCCGTCTGCATCACGTTGCTGACGCCGCGCGCCGCGCCGATCCGCAGCGACTCACCGCGTAGCGGATACGCCAGCCCCTCGGTCACGATCCCGGCGGCTTCGGGCGTCAGCGGCAGCAGCGAGACGGTGTCGCCCAGCGCGCCCTCAAGCGTGTGCGCGCCGGGACCAATCAGCCACAGCGTCTGCCGCCCGGCAACTACCCGCGCCGCACGCGCGCGCAGTTCCGGCATGGCGAGCAGGTAGATATTGGCGAGCATGTGATCGAGCCGCCCACCCGCCGCGCCGATCAGCGTGATCTGGTCCGCACCGCGCCGCGCCGCTTCAAGCAGCGCCAGCTCCAGGTCGGTCTCGTCCTTCTCGGTGGGAACGCGCTCGATCGCCGCGCCGCGCTCTCGCAGGTCCGCAATCTCACCTTCAGAGAGCGAGTCCAGGTCACCGATCACCAGCGCGGGAGCCAGCCCGCAGGCCAGCGCCAGCCGCGCCCCGCCGTCGGCGGCGATGATCAGCGCGTCTTCGGCGGCGCTGAGCGCCGCCCGGACCGCCGGTCCATCATTCAGATCGCCATTGGCAAATACAAGCGCTCGCATCCTGCCTCCTGCGCGCCGATCCGGCCGGATCGCGCCCGACAAAAAACCACTCGCGGCGTAGCGAGTGGTCTCCGGTCATATCGTGCCGCGCCTCCCTACGCCGGAATTACCCGGATCAGGTCCTGGGGTCGGCATCGTGGTAAGGATGCGCCTCTCAGCCTGGCTAACCCAAGCTCCCCCGGGCGAACTGAGTCGTCTCCATTCAGACTTCGATTCAAACTATAGCAGGGTGACCGGGTTCTGCCAAGCGGTCAGCGGACGCGGCGCTCCCAGCGTTCCTTGATGCTCACCTGGCGCACGTCGGCAGCTTCAAGGAAATCCATCAGCAGGCGGTTGAAAGCGGCGATATCGTCCAGCATAGGGAAGTGACGTAGACCGCGCATTTCGATCGTGTGGAAGGGACGGCCTCTATCGTGCAGCGCGCGCAGCATGGTCTCATCTGGCGCGGGCAGCAGCGTATCTCCACCGCCGAAGACCGCCAGCACTGGCAGCGCCAGCCGCTGAAGCTCGCGCAGCGTATCCACCCCAGCCAGTGATTCGACTGTCTCGACGAAGGCCGCCGGGTCCGCCTTACGCACTTCAGCCAACAGCTTGTTCAGATTCGCGCCGGGATCGGCATGGCGTTGCAGCAGCGCCAGCGCGTCGAGCGGGTCGAAGCGGTCGCGCAGCGGATTCGG
>JADLHR010000550.1 GCA_020848665.1 Anaerolineae bacterium | reverse complement strand
CGCGCCGTGCTCGTGACGTTTGACGACGGGTATTGCGATTTCGCGGAACACGCCTGGCCGGTCCTGCGGAAGCTCGGTCTCCCGGTCACTTTGTTCGTCCCGACCGCGTATCCCGATCACCCGGAGCGCGGCTTCTGGTGGGATCGGCTGTATAATGCGCTACGGAGCATCACAACTGCGCGCGAGATTGCGGCGCCGCTCGGACCGCTGCCGATCGGGGATGGGCCAGCGCGCCACAGGACATTCAAGCAACTGCGCAACTATGTAAAATCGCTGCCGCACAACGAAGCGATGGCCTGGGTCGAGCAGTTCTGCGCGGCGCTCGGCGTCGAGCCGGTGCCCAATCCGGTGCTTGGCTGGGACGCGCTGCGCCAGCTTGCCGCAGAAGGCGTGACGCTGGGAGCGCACACCCGCACACATCCGCTCGTCAACCGCGTCAGCGTCGCGCAGGCGCGCTTCGAAGCGTCGGCGTCGCGCGATGACCTGACGCAGGCGATCGGGAGCGCGCCGCCGATCTTCGCCTATCCCAGCGGCGGCTTTGATCAGGCGGTCGTTGACGGCCTGGCCCAGGATGGCTTCGAGCTGGCCTTCACCACCGTGCGCGGCCTGAACGATTTGCGCCGCGCCGACCCGCTCCGTCTCCGGCGGGTCAATGTCGGGCAGCGCGCCTCGCTGGCGCTGTTGCGCAGCCAGATACTCCCGTCGGCGGCCTGGTTGAATCGCTGGCAGCCACTCGCCAGCGCCAATTGACAGGGCGATCCTGGTTCCCTGTGCCGGACAGGATCAGAGCAATAAGGAAGACAGTCATGCGCCGTACAGTTATCCTTCTGACCCTTCAGGCTGCCGTAATCGTGACCGCGATCGTGCTGAGCATCAGCGCGGGCAGCGCCACGCTTGCTCAAGACAGCGGCAACACATTCGCGCGGCTCGACGGGGCCAACATCTACTTCTCGGAAGCCAGCCGCGAAGCTACGCCCTACGATCGCTCTGGCTGGGGTCTGTCCCGCTTCGCTGGCCTGCTCAGCGCCCTGGGCGCCAATATCCGCGTGCTTGACTGGCGCGCGGACGTGCCTGCCAACGCCGATCTGGTCGTCATCGCAGCGCCGACCAAAGACATCGAAGACTATATGAGCGCCCGGCTGTGGGCTTATCTGAAAAACGGCGGCGCCCTTCTAGTCATGGCCGATCCGCTGATCGTCCGCGAGGACAAGGGGCTTATCATCACCGAGATGAACAGCCGCGCGCTGAAAAGCAGCAGCGGCCTGTTTCTGCTGACCTGGCCGGACTTCGGCATCCGCGCCCTGGATGATGTCGTCGTCACCGAGAACACCGCTGGCGGGCTGGATCGCGACCTGGTGACCAGCGAGATCAACCAGACTCATCCGATTCTGCAGAGGGTCGAGGGGCCGCTGGCGTTTTTCGGCGCGCGCTCGATCGAGATCGACGCCTCGATTCAGCCGTATGATGCCCAGGGGCTGGTCTTCACTGGGCCGGAGTTCTACGGTGAGATGGTCTACGTGGACTATCTCCAACTGAACACTGAGGCGTACAACTCCGGCACCGACACGGCGCGCGGGCGTCTGCCGCTGATCGCAGCGTCCGAAAACGGCGAGACGGGCGCCCGTATTGTGCTGATCGGCGATGGCGGCTTCGCCGCCAACGGAGAGGGGTTCATGTCCGCCCCCAGCAACAGCGCCGGATTCATCTTCCCGGCCAACGTGCAACTCATGATGAACGCGGTCGCCTGGCTGATCGGAGCCGATCCCACGCACACCGAAACGTTCGAATTCCCGACGCCAGGGGCGACCTCGACCTCGACGCCCGTGATCGTGTTGACGCCAACCCCCACCCCTGCGGTTACGGAAGAGGTCAACGCCGATGAAGCGAACGGATAGCCGGTGCGCCACGCCTCACACTCAGCACCATGAACGGCGCCGGTTTGCCTGGCTGGGCCTCGTCCTGCTGCTGATCGCCGGCCCTCTGGTGGCTCTGCCGCGAATTGGCCGCGCGCAGGAAGGCAGCGCACCACTGGTCGTCTTCATCCAGGGACGGCGCCCGCTGAACACGACGGGGATTTCGAATATCGGGCCGGAGGGGCTGAGCAAGCTGGCCGATATCTTCCGCGACCTGGGCGCAGACGTGGTATATCGCAACATCACCGAGCCGCTGCCGGAGAATACGACCGCCGTTGTGCTGGTGCGGCCCCTGCGCGCCATCGGCACGGTCGAAGCGGCGCGTCTGTGGACCTACCTCGAAGCGGGCGGGAATCTGCTAATCGCACTTGATCCGGAGAATACCTTCCTGTCAAGTCCTTCTGTTCGGGCGACCAACATCCGCTCGCGGATCGGGCGGGGCGCGCTTTCTGAACTGTTCGACGCCGACTATGGCATCCGGCCCTACGATACGCTGGCGGCGGAGCCGGGTTTCAGCGCCAGCACCGTCCGGACGATCCAGACGATGTTCTCGGTCGCCTGGGCCGACGCCTCACCCAACCTTCTGACCGCGCCACTCCAACAGTACCATCTTCCGATCTGGGTCTGGGGAGCGCGCCACATGCGCGTCGAGCCGTTTGTCATCGGTGGACAGGCGCTGCCGCTGATTCACACAGACACGGCTTTCGGCGAGACGAACCCGGATATTTTTCCCACAGGAACGACGGCGCTGGATGCCGCCACCGCGCAGATTGAGCTGAATCTGGACCAGGATTACACCGGACGACTGAACCTCGGCGCAGTCGGAACCGATCCGCGCACCGGCTCACGCCTGGCCGTGCTGGGTGACTCGGAGATGCTTCAGAACGGTTTCGGGCTGGTGTCGTCCGGCCCAACGCCGCGCTATCCGGGCAACTGGATTTTGGTCGAGCGGCTGGCAGCCTGGCTGCTGGAGACGCCAGAGGACGAGTGGCCCAAGCTGCCTGAGGGCTTTAGCTGGATTACCGTTGACGGCGAAGGCG
>JADLHR010000549.1 GCA_020848665.1 Anaerolineae bacterium | reverse complement strand
GCGGCGCGGCCTGGAAGCGGCAGGCTGCACGGTGGATGTGCTCGACCTCAACCGCGACGGCTTCCACCCGGTGATGACCGTCGAGGAGCTGGCAATCTATAACCTCGGCGGCATGCTCGACCCGAAGGTGCGCGAGTACCAGGAGCGCATCATGCGCAGCGGTCACCTGATTTACATCTTCCCGGTATGGTGGGAAGTTATGCCGGCGCTGCTCAAAGGTTACTTCGACAAGGTGTTTCTGCCGGAATGGGCATTCCGCGAGGCGGACGCCGCCCCGATGCTGTCGCACATCCGTACTGGCACGGTGATCACGACGATGGGCGCGCCGCGCCCGATCTACACCTCGGTTGAGTCAGTGTTGTGCAAAGGGATTCTGGAATTCTGCGGCGTGCAGCGCACGCGCTGGATCAACTTCTGCGAAGTTTCGCAGGTGGCGCCGGAGCAGCGCCGCGCCTGGCTGGACGAAGTCGAGGCGGTCGCGCGGTCGCTGGCGTGAAGCTGGCTCAGCGTGCCTGGTCGATCAGGTCCTGATAAAAGGCGGCGGTGCGCGCGGCGATGGTCCCCCACGAAAAATCGGCGGCAAGCTGGATGGCATTGCGGCCCATCTCGGCGCACAGGTCGGGGTTCTGCGCCAGGTCCTCGATGGCGAGCGCCAGCGCGGTTGGCGACTCCGCCGCGATCATGCGCACGTGCTTGTTGCCAATCAGCTCTGGTGTATCGACATCGGGATGCGTCGTGATGATCGCGCAGCCGTGCACCAGCGCCGCCATCAGGCTCCCGCGCCGGAAGCTGACGCCGTCACGGTAAGGCAGCGCGACCATGTCCGCCGCCATCAGGTGCCCGCTCACCGCCCGGTCATCGACAAAGCCGGTCCATTTTATGTGATCGAGCAGGTCCAGCTTGTCGATCAGCTCGTCGATCTCGTCCGCATACACGAGATTAGCCGGGTCGCTCGTCCCCGTGCGCCCGCCGATCATCAGTAACTTGACCGGCAGGCCGCCGTTGCGCGCGATCCGCACCGCTTGCAGCAGCGTATCGACCCCCTTGCTGGCGTTGAGGAAGCCGAAATAGCCGACGACCACGTCTTCTGGCTGGAAGCCGAGCGCCGAGCGCCACACTGCGCGGTTATAGTCTGGCGGCGGATTGGGCGCGATGTTCGATCCGATCGGGATGTGACGCAGGCTGGCGAGCGATTTCTCGGTTGCCAGGCGCTCGCGGTCACCCCGGTTGGTGACGATAACGCCGTCGCTGCTGCGCGCCAGCGTCAGCACGGCCTGATAGCGCAGCGGCCCAGCCTTCGGGAACAGGTACGGCACCAGCAGGTCATGAAAGGTCGTGACCACGCGCACGCCGTCCAGCCGCACCGGCAGAATGTGAATGAATGCGGCCATGTTGTAGGCGGCGGCCTGATACTGGATGTTGATCAGGTCCAGCCGTTGCGCGGACGCCCAGCGGCGGATGCGTCCCAGGGTGCCCCAGCCCCACGAATGCGCGTCCGCCGTCACATGGACAGGGCCGCCGGGCGGCTGGGACGCGGCGCGGTGATCGGTGAAGACGAACAGCTCGTGTCCCAGCGCCACGAGCGCCTCGGATAGCTCCTGCGTGAAGGCGCCCACGCCGCCCTGCATCGGGGGATACTCGCCCGTGATCTGACCAATGCGCATGAACAGTATTGTCCTGACTTTTCCTGCTGTGTCGTGACGTGATGCCGCCTAGCGCAAGTTCGACTGTCCGGCGCGGCCGGTTGCCAGCGCGACGACCACGCGGCGATAGGTCGCCACGCGCGCGCGGCGCAGCGCGCGCTTGTGTCCCAGCAGCCCTTTCAACGCTTCGAGCGCTAACTGGGCGGCGTAGCTCAGCACCAGGAACACACGCAACGCGAGCGCAGCCGCCCGCCCGTGAAACTTGCGGAAATAGCGGATTTTACTCGCCTGAAAATAGATATGCTTCTGCGTCTCGATTTGTTCAGTGCTCTTGCCGCCGTAATGCGTGATGGCCGCCGTGCCGAGGTACAGCACCTGCCAGCCCGCATCTTTGGCGCGGCGACACCAATCCAGCTCCTCGGAGAACATCACGTAGCCAGTGTCCAGCCCGCCAATCTGTGCGTACACCTCGCGCCTGGCTGCCAGCGCGCAGCCCTGCACCCAATCGACCTCGAACACGCCGTCGTCGGGCTGATCAGCCACCGTGTAACGTTCGATCACGCCGCGCGGCGCCCAGCCCTGGAGCCATGTGCTCTCTAAGAAGGCTGTCGCCAGCGTCGGGAACCGGCGGCGGGTGGACTGCGTTGTCCCGTCTTCGTTGAGCACACGCGGCCCGACGATACCGACCGCCGGGTGTGTATCCAGCGCCTCGACCAGTTGGTTCAGCGCGTCGCCATGCACGACGGTGTCCGGGTTGAGCAGCAGCAGATGGCGGCCCCGCGCCTGCGCCAGCCCCAGGTTATTGCCGCGCGTGAAACCGATATTCTCCTGCTCGACCAGCAGGTGAACCCAGGGATAGCGCGCACGCAGCAGCTCGACGCTGCCGTCCGCGCTGGCCGAATCGACCACGATCACCTCGACGAGCGGGCCACCCTCTCCGGCGCTGGAGCCATCCGGCCCGCCGCGCACGACCGGCGCGGCGGCGATACTGTCCAGACAGGCAGCCAGCAGCGGCGCTACGTTCCAGCTTACGATGATGATCGACAGGTCCAACCGGGGTCCTCTTTCGGGCGGATCGG
>JADLHR010000548.1 GCA_020848665.1 Anaerolineae bacterium | reverse complement strand
TCTACCCTTCGACCCTCTCCAGCGTCAGTACGTACTCACCGCGCCCGCCGAAGCGCGTCGCCTCGAGGGTGTACGTCCCCGGCCCGCTGAGCGCGAACTCCAGCACGGCGTCGCGCTGGCTGAACCCTTCCGGCGCCAGCGTTCCCACGTCGTCATTGACCGCCAGCGCGCGCTGGTCGCGGCCCAGCAGGCGGATCACCGGGTCCAGTTCGCCCTGGCCGCTGGCGTCACGCATAGTGATGCGGACGCGATCCCCGGCCTGCGCCTCGAACGTGTACGTATGTACCGGATAGCGGTTGTTCAGCGCGCCGCGCACTGTCTGCCCATAGCCGATCGCGCCGCCGCCCGCTGCCGGGTCCACTGCGAAAGCATCCGAAGCGCCAATCTCTCCGGCCAGCGCCTCGCGCGCCAGCGGCAGGACGCCGTCGCCCCGAAAGCTGAACGCCTGCGCCTGCGAGAGGCCGGTTGCCGGATTCGTCTCGGCGGCGTAGATCGTCCCGTCCGGTCCAACCACCAGCCCCGCCGGGCGCAGGTATTCTCCGTGCAGGAACTCGCCGCCGCGCGCCTCGTCGTAGGGGAAGCCGAACAGGTCCAGCAGCTTGCCGCTGACGCTGAACTCTGCGAAACCGTAGCCATCCAGCCCCGGCGCGGCCAGCGCCACGATCACGTTGTCGTCGGGCGCGATCGCGATGTCGAGCGGCGTCAGCCCCTGCAAGACTTCTTCGGCCAGGTTGACCACCAGCGGCTCGCCGTCGCTGTCGAGCATATTCAGCGCGCCGGTTGCACCGATGAGGAACAGCGCGCCGGTTGAGATATTGTTGTCGAGGCGGATGTCCACCAGGTCGGCGTTGACCGCGCCGAGATCGACCGTCAGCAGCAGGTTTCCGACCGCGTCGAAGCGGTACAGGCGGCGCGCGATCCCTGCGCCGTGCCCCTCGGAGACGGCCCACACGTCACCGCCGCGCGTTACCGCGACCGTGCGCGGCATCCCCGGCGCGAACTCTCCGTCGGCGTCCCCGCGACGGCCCCAGGCGCGGGCGAAGTTCCCGGCGCGGTCTACGACGGTGATCGCGCTGTCCGCGCCTGCTGCGTTGGCGAGATACAGTCGCGTATCCGGGCCAATCGCTATGTCCACATAGTCCGCCTCGCCCCAGGGTCCGATGAAGCTGATGGGCGCGCCAGTCGTCATGTTGAGCGCCAGGACGCCGCCCGGCCCGGCAGCCAGGTACATCACCTCGAACATGTCGTAGGTGATGCCGCCGAACGTAACTGCGCGATCTTCTTCACGCGGCGTTTGGGTGTGCCACAGCACGCCGCCATCGTGCGCGTTTACGGTCGTGGTGAGGTCCTGATCGCGCGCGGGCAGGCGGAATTCCAGCGTTTGTGCCAGGGCGTCGAACTGCGCGCCCGCGCCGCCATTCCACGCGGGGGTGGGAGCCAGCCCACGCACAATCGCGATCCGGCCACCGGCGACGGCCAGCAGCGCGACGCGCGTCGTCAGGCCGTCGTCGGGCAGCGTGATTTCGGTCTGGTAGCCGCTGATCGCATTGCCCCAGGTCGCGGGCTGGACGCTCGGCGCGGCCCCGCCCTCGGACGCCAGCCGCGCCAGTACATCCGGGAGCTGGCTGGCATCGGTCACGCCGAGCTGGCTGAACGAGCCGAACAGCAGGCGCAGCACCAGCCCCTGCGGAACATCACCTTCCTGCATAGCGGCGAGGTCTGCTGGTGCGCCCGCGATCACGCGTTCGTCGTCGGCGCTGACCTGCCACCCAGCGGGGAGATCGAAGGCGACGCCAAGCTGCGGGTTGTCGTAGCGCGATCCCCCCTGCGCCCAGGCGGGTGGAACGAGCGCACCGAGCAGCGTGATCAGGCTCAACAGCGCCAGGGAGCGGCAGCGGCGAATGCTCATGACGTTCCTCTCCTTGCGGTATCACGCCGTCAAAACCGGCGCGATCCCAGTCTGCGCGCTCAGTATAACCCATTCCGGCCCGCGAACAGGCGGGCGGCGGGTGGGCGTTGAGCAGACGCCGGGCAGCGGGGAGGGCTGCCAGCGCAGCAAGCGGCGTTATGACTCCGCCTTCGGCTGTGACGTACACAATAATGAATTTTTTGTGAAAAAGGTCAATAGGGGGGCTTGATTGCACAACGAATCTCGGTCTATACTGATACTGTTAAAAAGCTCGGAAATTTCTTAACAATTGCGCGATAGTGATTGCGCGATAGTGAAACGTTCGCGCTCGTATGATCTCCGCGCGCGGCGCCAGATCCGAGTGTGACCAGCGGGTAACGATGCCCTTCATTTCAACGCCATCATGAAGACGGCGATAATTCTGAAGCTGCGACCTGACGCCGGGCGCTGGGCCGGTGATTATGAAAAGGATCGGTCCGGATGTACACCAAGAACGAGCTGATGTTCCCCCAGTACGTCATCCCGCACCTGCGCGAGGCGCGCGGACTGTCCTGGCAGCGCTTGATCGACCGCGTGCTGGCCTTACCCGAAACGCATGAGGAAGTGCTGGCGTTCATGCTGACCATGATCCGCCTCAACGGCTGTCTGCCCTGTGAAACAGACAGCTACCGCGCGATGCGAGGCTGCGCCATGTGTTCCTTGCAGACGTTGCGCCGCTACAAGGGCGGTGACGACGATCTGCTCGCTACTTATGCCGAGGCGCTGGATGATGTCCGGCGCTACCTGGGCAAGCCGCAGCCGGTCTACGCGGTTCTTCGCCCCAGCCTGGCTCAGACCGTGTAACCAGTCGCAACTCGTCATAATCCGCGTTATAATTGCATTGAGATCAGTTCCCAGACGCGGTCACCAGAACCGCGTCTGTCCGTCCGCCGGGCGCGGGCCAGGAATCGCCTGCCGCCTATCTTGCTCCCGCCCGGCCGATAAGCACTTCGCTGAGCGCCGCCATGCAAATTCGTCCAGAGTCCAGCGCACCACTTCCCGCCCGGACGCCTCCTACGGCGTATCATGGTCTGCATTGGGGCAGCGTCAATCGGGTCGAGGATTACCTCTACCGCCAGTTCGCGCCGGTGCTGGACGACGCGCTGGCGCGGCTGGAAGCCGCCGAGCGCATCGAAACCGGGCGCACGCGGTCCACGCTGGCGCCGGTTGCGCATCGGCTGGAAATGGCGCGCAATACGCTGGCGGCGTGGGCCGCGCTGATCACGGTCGAGAGCGGCGGGCTGGTACCCAGCGGCAAGCGCCTCCCGGTCGCTGCGCCGATGCTGCCTGAATGGCTGACGGAGCATATCCGCAGCCGGACGACGCTCACACTGGACTATAAACGCCCGATCTTTGTGCACCCCGAAGTGCTGTTTGAGAGCCTGCTGCTGCTCAGTCAGGTTGGCGAGGAGATCGGCGCGCTGCTCCAGATCACGCTGGCGGATGCGGTCGAGACGCCGCGCGGGGTCTGGCTACGCACGGTGTTTGTGCCGCCTGCGCGCGGCGCGTACAGCGGTATGAGCACGCTGCTGAATGCGCTCAACGCGCGCGGCGACGCCGGAGACGCCGCGTTTTGCTTGCAGGTGACCAGCAGCCTGATGAAGATCAACGGCGCGCGGCTGACGCTGCAAAACAATCGTAAAACCGGCGAGCAGGCGCTGGCGGCGCTGCTGCCGACGCTGACTGCCGACGATCTGCGCGAGGCGCACAGCGAAGCTCGTCGTGCGCCGCTGCGCTTCGCCGAGCACGGGCAAACGTCCTCTCCACCTGGCTCGACTGGCCCGCTGACCCCCTTTCGCCTGGATGACGACACGGAGACGCTCTCGGCTGAGGGGCCGGTGCCGGTTTTTCCACCCGGCGCGCTGGAAACCTGGCTCGACAGCGACGCGGACGCGCTCGAAGCATCGGATAGCGTCGCGCCGCCTCAACCTCCCGAATCCTGACCTCCATATCCCCGGCAGCGCGGCTGTCTGGTAACCGGCGCGCCGCTTTTTTCGTCCCGGCCGCGTCGGACGCGCTATACTGCCCGGATTGAACCCCTGACTTGAGTTCTTGCGGCTGCGGGAGCGTGCCATGCGATCCAGGCTTTCGGCGACGGCGACACTCTTTACCGGGATGGTGACTTTGCAGCCGGGGCAGCGCGTTCTCCTGCTGAACAGCGACGACC
>JADLHR010000547.1 GCA_020848665.1 Anaerolineae bacterium | reverse complement strand
TCTCCTCGGCGGGTGCGGCCGCCTGAGTGGCAGGCGCGAGGCGATCAGGCGCCAGCGTATCCTGCGCGCTCATCGCCGCCTGCCAGTGCAGCAGGCGCGCCGCCCGGTCGCGCGGGCGCGGCAGAGCCAGCGGGCGGCCTCTCGCGTCGAAAATGATCCCGGCGGCTCCCGCGACTACCCGCTGGCGGATGCGGCGCTTGCCGCCGATCGTCAGCCCGCCGCGCAGCCGGACGGTCACGCGCGCCGCGATGCCAGGCAGCACCGGTGCCATCCACACCTCGCCGCTCTTGACGGTGTGGCTCATCACCGGTCCGTTGTCCGGCTGGACCTGGACGTACATCGCGGTGCGGCCGGCGCGGAGCTGGCCCGACGGGCTGAACGCCGTCCCCAGTCGCAGCAGCCCGCCGGACTCCAGCGCCTGCACGGTGATCAGCGGCTTGAGATAGGCGATTACGCCTGCGGCGGAGACCAGGTTCGCGGGGTCGAGCAGAAGCTCGGTCACGCCTTCCGGCTGGAGCGCGTCCAGCAGCAGCAGGGCGCTGACGCCAGGATGCTGCGCTTCGGTCAGGATCGCGCCTGCGCCGATGATCGGGTCAAAGGCGGGCAGCGCGGCGTCCGGCTGGACGCCCCACCCGGCGCGCGATTCGGCCACCAGCTTGCGCACGATCGCCCGCGCCAGCGCCTGCTCGATGTACAGGTCTTCCGGCGTGGCGGGGATCGTGCCGGGGCGCAGCGCTTTGTTGTGCGCGTAATCCCACAGCGCCTCAGGCGTGGCGCTGAACGGCAGCCACTCCATCACCCGCTGCGGCGTGACGGCTTCGAGCGCGCGGGCGAAATGGTGCCCCACGCCCAGGTCGGTGCGAATGGTGTACGACGGCTCGCTGTTCAGCCCGGCCACGATCGCGCTGTTAGCGCTGCCCACGTCCACAATCAGCGGGCCAGCGACTCCGCGCCGCCGGGGCAGCGTGCTGAGATAGCGCACCGTGCTGATGATGCCCTGCGTTGTCGGAACGACGCCTACCTGGCTCTGCCGCCCGATCTCCGCGAAGCCACCCGGACTTTTGCTGCGGTAGTCATCGTAGACCAGCGCCAGCTCGATCTGCGCCGGGAATAGCTGCTCGGCGCGCGCTGAAGGGCGCACGTTCCGGGCGACGAAGACATCGGTGAGCGGCTCCAGCATCTGCTTGACGCGGCTGCGGAGCCGCTGGTTGCCCGCGAACAGCACCGCCGGAACGCGCCCTCGCGCGATCAGAGCCAGCGCCGCCCGTACCCGCTCGACCAGATCGAGCACGAGCGTTTCGGCGCCGTCGTCCGCTCCGCCGGTGATCAGGATCAGGTCCGGCTCGCCTTTCAGAATCGCGTTGATCTGCGCTTCTTCGCCGCGCGTGTCGTCCGGGGTGAGCACGTCAGTCAGGGTCACGTAGCCGCCCGCCAGCGCATGCAGCCCGCTCGCCACGCTGAGTTCGGGCGTCAGACCGATCAGCAAAACGCGCATCGGGCGGCCTGCGCTGCCTGTCGCCAGGAACTCGTCGGCGCCCTGCCCGCTCGCTTCAGGGATCGTAAAGAGATGATCCGGGTCGCTGGCAGCCAGCTTGCGGCCAATCTGAGCGGTCATGCGCTGCGCGGCGTCTTCCACGCCGAGCGTTGCCCGGCCCAGCGGCGGCGCAGCGGTCGTGCGCGCCCGCGTGGACGCGACCAGCCGGTATTGCCCCTCGACCAGATCGATCAACAGCAGGCGCGTGTGGACGCTGCCAATATCCGCGACGAGGACCGAGTTGACTTGTTCGAAGGCCATCCCGGCTAGCCCCCCACTTTATCGAGAATGAACTCAAGCTGATCACGGAAGACGCCGCTGAATATCGTCAGACTGGTCAGGATCGCCCCCGCGTAGAGCGTGCCGAGCGTGATCACGACGAATGCCTGTCCGAGCGTCGCCAGTGTGCCCAGTCCGCGCGGTCGCCGGATGCGCCCGCCGCGCTCCGCCGCGAGGTACTGGAAATAGACCAGGGTGCTGATCACGCCGAGCAGGATGATGACACCCTCGACAATCCCTTCGGTGCTGTCGTCCCTGATCGCGCCGCCTGCCTCGCGCGCCAGGGGAATGATCGTGCCGCTCGCCGCGCCAAAGATCGCGACCGCGACCCCCACGCCGATCACGAACACCAGCCCCAGGTTGCCGACCGGCGCGAGATGGGACGAGAACTTGAACAGCAGCAGCGCCCCAAGCAGAAAGGGCACGGCGCCGACGGCGCGCAGCCCATCGAAGGTCGTGTCGCTCATGTTGCCCTGCTCGGCCAGCAGCGTCGTGTCGATCCAGGGCAGGATCACGCTTTCGACCGCCACGACCGCAATGTATCCCGCCGCCACGCCGACCAGCACCGCGATCGCCAGCCGGTACAGGAAGTTGTCGCCGAGTAGGTAGCTGAAGACCATCAGTGTCAGCACCAGCGACACCCACCCGGCGATCAGGTCAAGGGTTTCAGGAGTCATGGCCGCCTCCGTACCAGAGCGCGGAGCAGATTGAAGACCATGCCGAGCGCGATCAGGCCCGCTGCGGCGGCGGCGCCAAGCGCCATACTATGCCAGCGCGCGTCCTCCGGGTTTGGCAGGTCGAAGCCAAGATCGTCCGGCAGGCGATAGACGCTGCGCGCATGGGCGTTGCGCGCCAGGTTATAACTGTAAGTGTCGCGCGCCCCGGCCAGATAGCCCGCGTAGCCTTCGTCGTAGACATATGGATCGATCAGCGGCTCCAGCGCGGCGGTCACCAGCGCGATCTTCGGCACAGCCAGGCCCTTCAACTGCTCGGCCCAGGTGCGGATGTCGTCGGTATCCTCGCCCGCGACCACGATCAGCGCGACATCGTCCGCCACG
>JADLHR010000546.1 GCA_020848665.1 Anaerolineae bacterium | reverse complement strand
AGGTGCGGCGCGCCCGATCCGCCCTGGTACTCATACAGGCCGATCGCGGCCTGGAGCGCCGCTGCCAGCACCACGCCGAACACCAGCCAGGCCCAGCGCCCGCGCTCACCCAGGTCGAGCACCAGCAGGACCAGAGCGATCATCTCGATCCACTTGATCGCCTCGGACAGCCAGGCGGCGACAGAGGTCGCAGCGAACAGCGAGGGCGCAAATCCGATCAAGATCAACAGCAGAGCGGCGGCGACCCGCGAGCGGGGCAGAGGCTTCGCCGGCGCACGGCTGGCGCGCCACACCGCCCACGCGCCAATCGCCAGCCCCAGCGACCACTGCCCGATGTCACCCGGCAGCGCGATTGGCGCCTCGGTTTCCACCAGCACCTTAAGCGGCGCGACGCACAGCATCACGACCAGGCTCAGCGCCGGCTCGATCACGATTGCCAGCGCCAGCCCGGCCAGCAGGAGCAGCCCGCCGCTGACTTCAACCGGCAGCAGAGCGGCTCCCGCGCCGAGCAGCAGCCCAAGCGCGCTCCAGCCCAGGCCGCGCGCCGAGAGGTGGGCCGTCGCTGCCGCGCCGACCATCAGACGCGATCCTTAAAATACTCGATTGTCATCTCCAGCCCGGCTGGCAGGTCAACGCGCGGCTCCCAGTTCAACACCCGGTTGGCGCGCGTAATATCCGGCTGGCGCGTCTGCGGATCGCCCTGAATACGCAGATCCTCTTTGAAGATCACCCCCGCCGGGTTATCGGTCAGCCGGTTAACCAGCTCGGCGAACTGGAGAATCGACATCTCGGACGGGTTGCCAATGTTCACCGGCTGGTCGAAGTCGGCCATCAGCAGGCGATAGAGGCCCTCGATCAGGTCGCTGACGTAGCAAAAGCTGCGGGTCTGCGACCCATCCCCATAGACGGTCAGCCGCTCGCCGCGCAGCGCCTGCCCGACGAAATTCGGCACGACGCGGCCATCATCGAGGCGCATACGCGGCCCATAGGTGTTGAAGATGCGCGCGATACGTGTGTCTACCCCGTGCGTCCGGTGATAAGCCATCGTGATCGCCTCGGCAAAGCGTTTGGCCTCATCATACACGCCGCGCGGGCCGATCGTGTTGACATTGCCGGGGTAATCCTCGCGCTGCGGGTGGATCAGCGGATCGCCGTAGATTTCCGAAGTTGAGGCCAGCAGAAAGCGCGCGCCCTTCGCTTTCGCCACGCCCAGCGTGTTATGCGTGCCGAGCGAGCCGACCTTGAGGGTCTGAATCGGGAAATTGAGATAGTCAATCGGGCTGGCAGGCGAAGCGAAATGCAGCACCACGTCAAGCGGCCCTTCGACGTAGATGTAGTTGGTCACGTCGTGATGCACGAATCTGAAAGCTCTGTTCCCGGCCAGGTGCGCGATATTATCGGTATTGCCGGTGATCAGATTGTCCATTCCGATCACGTCGTGCCCTTCGGCCAGAAAACGATCACACAGATGCGATCCGAGGAAACCGGCGGCGCCGGTGATTAAAACACGCATGGGGTCGATTCCATCCCTTAATATGAGCAGGAGCGAAGCCGCGCGGAGTGTACCACAATTCGCCGCCGCGCTCATCCCCGCGCTCTCCCTCAGAGGCGAGGTGTCAGGCCGGGATCAGGCTTCTGGCAGATCGGCAAGCTGGGCGCGGAATTCACCTTCGAACGTGCGGTACGTGTCGCGGTCGTACAGGCAGACGATGATCTGCCGCAGGCTGCGCGGCTCCTCAAAGGTAAAGTCGAGCAGCGCGCGCAGCATCACAGCGGCGCAGGCTTCGACCGGAAAGCCAAAAACGCCGGTCGAAATCGCGGGAAAGACGATGCTCGCCAGACCATACTCTTCCGCCAGGTCGAGGCTGGCCCGCACGGCGCTGGCGAGCTTGCCACGCTCGCTGCCCTCGCCCATGCGTGGTCCGACGGCGTGGATCACATAGCGCGCCATGAGATCGCCCGCGCCAGTAATAATCGCCTGTCCCACCTCGCAGTAGCCGATTGCCAGGCATTCCGCCTGAATTGACGGGCCGCCCTTGTGGCGGATCGCACCTGCCACGCCTGCGCCAAGGATCAAATCGGAGTTCGCAGCGTGCACAATTGCGTCGCAGTCCAGGTCGGTGATGTCGCCCTGCGCCAGCGCGATCGTGATCCCGTTGACCTGTCTTCGCATACCGCTCTGCCTTTCTTACTCTGTGCCGCTCGCGCTCGTCAGCCGGTCAAGGTGGTGCAGCAGCCCCAGCGAGAGGAAGAACACGAACGCCAGGTTAATCGAGAAATAGCTAACATCAACCAGCCCGTGCGCCAGACCATGCGCCATACTCCCGGCCAGACCCAGCGCCAGCGCCAGCAGCAGGCTGTCGTCCAGCAGCCGCCAACGCGCGCGCCACAGCTCGCGCCAGAACGCGACCTGGAACGCGATCGCCAGCATCACCCCGCCGACGCCAAGACTCACCCAGTGGTTGAGCAGGACGTTATGCGGGATAGGCAGGTTCGGCTCGGCCCACGCATCCGGCAGCAGGTAGCGGCTCCGGTACCAGTACAGAAACTGGTCCAGACCGGCTCCGGTGATCGGGTGCTCCCGGATCAGGTTGAGCGCGCTGTACCACAGGT
>JADLHR010000545.1 GCA_020848665.1 Anaerolineae bacterium | reverse complement strand
TTGATGCCGAGCGCCTGCACCATCTCGGCGTCCTGCACCCCGGCGCGGATGATAATCCCCAGCCGCGTGCGGTTCAGCAGCAGGCCGATAGCGATCATGATGATCAGGCCGAGCGCGATCATGAACAGCCGGTAGACGCTCAGGCTCTGGCCGAACAGGTAGAATGTCCCTCTGAACAGTTCCGGCGGCGCGAGCGGCTGGTTCGGCTGGACGCCGTATACGCGCTCGACCAGGTCGAGCAGCACTGCGCCCAGCCCGAAGGTCAGCACAATCTGAAAGACCGGGCGCGCGTACAGCGGGCGGATCAGGCCGGACTCGATCACCGCGCCGAGCACGCCGACGCTGACTATCGCCGCGCCGACCGCTGCCAGAAAGCTGAGCGTGCTGTTGGCCTCGACCGACTTGTACGTCGCGTAGCCGACATACGCGCCGACCAGCAGAAACGCGCCCTGGGCGAAGTTCAGCACGTCGAGCAGGCCGAAGATCAGCGACAGCCCCGACGCGACCAGAAAGATCACCATCGACAACAGCAGGCCGCGAAAGAGGGTCTGGCCCGCCGTATTGCCGCCGAAGTCGATCAGGCTGATCAGCACCAGCGCGGCCAGATAAGCCGTCACCAGCGCCCACGAGCGGCGATAGCGCGGTGCCAGACGAGCAAAATAGGCCGTCATACTGTCTCCTACTGCCTCCTTCTACGCCACGCCCAGATACGTCGTGATCAACTGGTCATCGTGGACCAGGTCCGCCATGCGCCCGCTGTGCACCGAAGCGCCTTCCTCGATGATCACGTAACGCTCCGCCAGGCGGCTGGCGACCTGGAAATTCTGCTCGACCAGCAGCACGGTCGTGCGCGCCGAAAGCTGGTGAATAGCGTCCATCATCTGCTCGATCAGAACCGGCGCCAGCCCCTCGCTCGGCTCGTCGATCAGCAGCAGCGTATTGTCGGGCACCAGCGCCCGCGCGATGGCGAGCATCTGCTGCTGCCCGCCGGACAGGTGCCCGCCCGGCAGGTCGATCAACCGCTTGAGATCGGGGAACAGCCCGAAAATAAATTCCGCCTTGCGCTCCAGATCGCCCTTCTGACGCTCGGCGATCTGCAAATTCTGCGCGACTGTCAGGTCGCGGAAGATGACGCGCTTCTCCGGCACGTAGCCGATGCCGCGCTGCGCGATCTGGTGCGCGCGTAAACCTTTGAGCGGCTGCCCGTCGAAACGAATCGATCCGCTGCGCGGCGGGTTGAGGCCCATGATGCTGCGCAGGGTGGTGGTTTTGCCCGCGCCATTACGCCCCAGCAGCACGGTAATGCTGCCGCGCGGAACCTCGACCGAGACGCCCTGCAAAATGTGGAAGTCACCAATGAAGGTGTGAATCTGCGCCACTTCAAGGATCAGCGACTGGTCCGCGCCGTTGCTCATGCCACGCTCTCCTCGTCGCTCTGTGGCGCGCGGCCGGACGCGGACGCCTGCACAATCCCCGCGAAGTCACCGTACAGCTCGCCCAGGTAAGCGCGCTGGACCGTCTCGTTGCGCGTGATCTCGGCGGGCGTGCCCTCGGCCAGCACTTCGCCCTGGTGCATAACCGTAATATGGTCCGAGACGTTCATCACGACGTTCATATTGTGTTCGACCAGCATGATCGTCTTGCCGGTTCCGCGCTGGATGCGCTGGATCGTTGCCATCAGCGGTGGAACCTGCTCGGTCGCCATGCCTGCCGTCGGCTCGTCGAGCAGCAGCAGCTCGGCGTCGGACGCCAGCATGATCGCCAGCTCCAGCTTGCGCTGGTCGCCATGCGGCAGCGTCCCGGCCAGGGTCGCCGCCTTGTGCGCCAGCCCGACCTCGGCCAGGGCTTCCATCGCGGTCCCGATGTAGGCGCGGTAGCGGCGGAAGTTCATCCAGAACTTGAAGCTGTCGCGGCCCAGCGCCTGCGCCGCCAGCCGGACGTTTTCCAGCACGGTCAGGTTCGGGAAGATGTTCGTGATCTGGAACGAACGCCCGATCCCCAGGTGGACGCGGCGGTGCAGCGGGACGTTGGTAATCTCCTGCCCCTTGAACACCACCGCGCCGCGCGTCGGCCTCAGCGTGCCAGTCAGCAGGTTAAAGAGCGTGGTCTTGCCCGCGCCGTTTGGACCGATGATCGAGTGCAGTTCCCCGGCGCGCACGCGCAGGTCCACGTCGCACACGGCCACCAGCCCGCCGAACTCCTTGCGCAGCCCGCGCCCTTCCAGAATAATCCGTTCGTCAGACTTCGTCGCGCTCATAGTAACCTGCCTGGTTCGACTGGTCGCGGTGAGCGAGGGGCACGCCTGGGCGCGCCCCTCGCTGCGGGATAGTCAGAAGCTGCGCGCCTGCTTACCCGCCGCGCTCGGCCAGCGGGGTGCAGTCCAGCGTCTCACTGCTGCGATCCGCGCCCGCCTCGCACGGGATCTCATCGATCTCGATCTCGGCCAGCAGCTCGTAGAACCTGAACTCCGGATCGGTCAGGTTGGTGATGCGGACGGCGTACATCGGCATCAGCGCCGAGTGGTCTTCGGGCCGCATGGTGTAGGTACCCTTCGGGCCTTCCCACGAGCCGATCCCTTCGAGCGCCGGGATCAGGTCTTCGGTCAGGGTCGAGCCTTCAGCGGCCTCCAACCCGGCGACCAGCACCTGGGCGTTGGCGAATCCGCACTCGGTGAACAGGTCCGGCACGTCGCCGTTGTAGACTTCTTTGTGACGCTCCACCAGCCAGTCGTTGATCTCGGTGTCTGGCAGGGTGTAGTGATAGACGATGAACCCATCGCTGGGGATGATCGTCGCGTCGGCGAAGGCGAGCTGAAGCTCGTTCGAGTTGAAGAACGCCAGCGCGGGCATCGCCTCGGTGACGCCCATTTCCTGGATCTGCTGCACCAGCGGGATTGTCGTCGCGCCGGCCCAGATGTAGATCACGCCCGCCGCGCCGGAGTCGAGGACTTCCTGCAGGTATGGGGTGAAGTCAGTCGTATCCAGCGGCGCGTAGATCGTGTCTTTGACCTTCGTCACGCCTTCCTGTTGCAGGTAGTACTCGAAGGCTTCGGCTTCTTCGCGGCCAAAGGCGTAGTCGGCAGCCAACTGGATGAACGTGTCGCCGACAGCTTCGGCCCAGTAGGGCGCGAGCACCTTCGCATCGTGCCACGAGTTGCGGCAGGCGCGGAAGGTGGTCGGCTCAAACAGCTCGCCGGTCAGGTTCTTGGCGGCGGCGGGGCCAGCCATCAGGACGGTATCGTATTCGGCGGCGATGCTGACCAGGCCCTGCGTCACCAGCGAGCTGGGCGCCCCGGCCAGCACTTCGACGCCCTCGACTTCCAGCAGCTCGCGCGCCTGGGTGGCGGCCAGCTCAGCGTCGTTGGCGTAGTCGCGGACGATCACCTCAATCGGGCGACCAGCGACTTCCATCGTGCCATCGGTCGCATATTCCAGGCCGAGCATGAAGCCGTTGTTCAGCTCGACGCCGTAGATCTGAAGCGCGCCGGTCAGGTCGGTCATCAGACCGATCTTCAGCGGCTCGCCGTCCTGCGCCTGAGCGGGCTGGCCGAACAGCGGCAGCGCCAGCGCCAGGACAAGAGCGAGAGTCAAAACGGTCACTTTACGCATGGATTAAGCTCCTTGTAGACGACTTATCATTTCCACGAAAGGGACAAGCCTTGTGCAACAGCCGGTGAAAAAGCCTTGCGCGTCGAGCGTTTGTCTCCTCCTTCCCTCAGCCCTTAACCTCCAGCCGCAAGCCGCTCGCGCAGCTCGCGCTTCAGGATTTTGCCCGCCGCCGAGATCGGCAGCGCGTCGAAAAAGGCGACCGACCGGGGCACCTTGTAGCCCGCCAGATGATCGCGCAGGAAAGCGATCAGCTCGTCCTGCGTTGCGGCGGCGTCCGGCTTCAGCACCACGCACGCCACGCCGATCTCGCCCCAGCGCTCGTCGGGCAGGCCGATCACAGCGCACTGGTGCACGGCGGGATGGCGATAGAGCGCCTGCTCGATCTCGGTCGGATAGATGTTCTCGCCGCCGGAGATGAACATATCCTTCTTGCGATCGACGATGAAGAAATACCACTCGTCGTCGTAGCGTGCCAGATCGCCGGTGTGGAACCAGCCCTCATCGTCCAGCACCTCGTCCAGCGCGCTCGGTTGGTTGAAATAGCCGGAGCAGATCGACGGGCCTTTGAGCGCCAATTCGCCAACTGTATTCGGCGGCAGCGGGCGATTGCGTTCGTCCACCACGCGCGCATCGACGAAAAAGTTGGGCCGCCCGATGCTGCCCGCCTTGCGGATCGCGTCGTCCGGCGCCAGCGCGAAAATACCGGGGCCGAACTCGGTCATGCCGAAGCCCTGCTTGAAGCGCACACCCTTCTCGCGCCCGAACTGCTCGACCAGCGTCACCGGCAGCGGCGCGCCGCCGCTGGTGCAGAAGCGCAGGCTGCTGAGGTCGGCCCGCGCCCAGTTGGGCGCCTGAGTCAGCATCTGGTACATCGTCGGCACACCCGCGAAGAAATCGGCCCGGTATTCCTCGATCAGCGCCAGCACCAGCTCCGGGTCGAAGCGCCGCACCAGGATCACCGTCCCGCCG
>JADLHR010000544.1 GCA_020848665.1 Anaerolineae bacterium | reverse complement strand
CGACCTGCGGCCGGCTTTCCTTCCCCCAGAACGAGGGAAGGAAAAAACCAGAGCGGACTCCCCTTCCCTCATTTTGGGGGCAAGGGGCCGGGGGATGGGGGGCTTTTCTCGGACGCAAGTTCATAACACGCTCTAGCGCAGCCCGCTGACGTCAATCGGATTGACGATGTCATTAATGACAGTCACCGCGATCAGCGCGAGCAGGAACAACAGGCTGATGAAGTGGATCAGTCCTTCGCGTTCCGGCGCCATTGGCTTGCCCCGGATCAGCTCGATAATGACGAACAGGATGCGCCCGCCATCCAATCCCGGAATCGGCAGCAGGTTGGTGAACGCCAGCGCGATGCTGATCATCGCTGCAAACCCCAGGATCGGGTACGCCTGCTCGGTTTCGATGCTCTGCTCCAGCACCGGGCCGCCAAGCTGCCCGATTCCGACCGGGCTGACCGGCCGGGCCGCTTCGGCGCCGATATCGCCCCGGATTACGTCGCCAATCAATTGGATCATCAGGCGCGGCACCTCGACAAATTGGTTCACGCCCACCTCGACCGCCTCGGTGAACGGCAGCGCGCGCGTGTAGGTGCGCACGTCACGGTTAACCGCTGTCAGCCCGATGATGGCAGGCTGGAGCGGCGAGATTGTGACGCCCATGCGCGGGGTGCCGGACGGGTCTTTGACCGGTGTGACCGGGACGACCAGCGTTTCTTCGCCGCGCAGCAGCGTGACCTGGATCTCCTGGCCCTCGTGCGAAGCGGTGTAGTCCTGAAGCTGCTTGATGCTGGTAATCTCGGTGTTATCCACCTTGACGATGACATCCGCTGGCAGGACGCCAGCGGCATAGGCGGGCATATCCTCTTCGACCGCGTTGACATAGGCGCGTGTGACGTCCGCTTCCTCGACTACTTCGGCGTTAAGCGTCACCGGGTCGAGCGTTTTGCCGTCGCGCTCGACCAGCAGCGTGACCGTCTCGTTGGTCTGCGCGACCAGGTCATCGTTGAACTCGTCCGCCGACTCGACCGCAACGCCGTTCAGCTCCAGCAGCACGTCGCCCGGCTGCAGCCCGGCGCGCGCAGCCGGAGAGCCAGACAGGACATCGTACACCGTCACGTCGGCGCGGGCGAAGGGCTGGCCGATCAGCGCGATCGCGATGAAGATCACCAGCGCCGTGACCAGGTTGATCGCCGGACCGGCGGCCATGAACAGGATTCGCTCCCAGGGTGAAGCCTGGAAGACGCTCTTGGGGTTCTTGATGCCGCGCTCGCGGATTTCCGACTGGTCGGCGGCCAGCTCGGTCTCGGTTTTCGGCTTGACGAAGTCTTCGCCGTACGGCCGCACGAAGCCGCCGATCGGCAGCCAGTTGAGCGTGTAAATCGTGTCGCCCCGCGTGAACAGAATCTTGGCGCGCGGTGGGAAGCCGATCCCGAACTCCAGCACGGTGATCCCCACGAGCTTGGCGGCGATAAAGTGCCCGAACTCGTGGATGATGACCAGCGGAATGAGCACCAGCGCGAAGGATGCGAGTCCCAATAAGAAGTCGGTCATGATCCGTCCTTTAGCTCCCGGTGCGTGCCTGGGCGCAAGTAAAAAAGAGCGCCCCGAATAGACGCCCCTGAAGTGTCGATTGGTTTCGGCTCAGCATTGGCGGTATCCCTGATCCGTTACAGCGAATTATAGCGACGCGGCGGGTCGTCGGCAAGGCTTGGCGCAGCGTGGAAGCTCGATTCAGCGAACTCTAGCGGAACTCTAATGCTCGGCGCGAAGCGCCTGGCGCGTGCGCTGCGTCAATAGCAGCAGCCTTACCGGACGGTCGTGGCGAAGACGGCGGTTGCCCCAGCGTCGCGCAGCGCCCCGGCGATGACCGGCGCCTGGTCTGGCGCGACCAGCGCGATCATGTTGCCGCCGCGCCCGCCGCCGGAAAGCTTCGCGCCGAGCGCCCCGGCGCGCAGCGCGGCAGCGCATAGGTCGTCCAGCTCTGGCGAGGAAACGGTTAGCGCGCGCAGCAGGGTTTGATTCTCGTTCATCAGCGGCCCCAATGCGGCGGGACAGCCCGCTTCGATGGCGGCGCGCGCCTGGTCCGCTATTGCGCCGATGTGTGCGAAGATCGGCGTGACGCGCTCCGGCTCGGCCTCGACCAGCCGGCCCACATCCCCGACGGTGAGATGCGTCGGGCTGTTGACCCCGGTATCTCCAATGACAAATGTGAATGGCGCGGCAATCGTGAATGGGGTAGGCGGCGCGCCGCGCACGAAATAGACCGGGCGCTCGTAGACGATCACGGTGTTGTCGATGCCGCTGGGGTTGCCGTGATGACGCTTCTCGACCTCGTAGATCAGCGCGTTGAGGGCGCTGTTGGACAGGGGGCGGCCCAGCGCCAGCGCCAGCGCGCGCACTAGCGCCGTCGCCAGCGCCGCGCCGCTGCCCAGCCCGCTGGCGATCGGGATGCTGGAGCGGATCGTGATCGCCAGGTCCGGGACCGGCGCGTTCAGCGCGGCCAGCGCCAGCTCCAGCGGGTAGATCAGCGCGTTGTAGAGCGGATCGGACTGATCGAGATCGCCAGTGACACGCAGCACGCGATTAACATCCGGCGCGTGGACGGTCAGGCCGCTGCCCAGATCATCAGGGATGGCCTCGGCCCGCGCCTGGACCGCAGCCAGCGGCACGGCAATCGCGGGCTGGTGATACACCACGGCGTGCTCACCGAACAGGATAACCTTGCCGGGGGCATGCGCGCGCGCGGTCTGCATGGCGGATTTTTCCCATCAAACCACGTACAGGATCAAGCCAACGGCCAGCACCCATAAAATCACGGTGAGTAGCAGCGGCCAGTCTTTGAACAACAGCTCATCCGGCGCGCTGCCTTCGCCCGCGACGTGGATCAGGTAGAGGTAGCGAAAGACGCCGTAGATCACGAAGGGAACGGTCAGCAGCATCCTGTGCTCGTTGCTGCGGATCGTCTGCGACTCGATGGTGTACAGCATGTAGGTGATGACGCTGCCGGTTGTCACTATGCGGAGCATGTCGTCCAGCAGCGGCAGATTGTAGTCCTTGTAGGTTGCGCGGTGATGGCTGGCGCCGTCGGCCAGCAGCAGAAGCTCCTGACGGCGCTTGCCCACCGCGAGAAACAGCGCGAGCAGCCCGGCGCAGATGTACAGCCAGGGCGAGAAGTGCGTCACCGTGATCACCACGATCCCGGCGACGACGCGCAGGATGAACCCCGCCGCGATGGCGAAGACATCGATCAGCACGATATTCTTCAGCCAGAACGAGTATGCGATATGCAGCGCGAGGTACGCCAGCAGCACCAGCGTCAGCGGCGGGCTGAACAGCAGGCTGATGCCGAGCGCCAGCACGGGCAGCACAATCGCGGCGGCCACCGCCCAGCGCACCGGAAGCTGCCCGGATGCCAGCGCCCGCTCGCGTTTGCGCGGATGCAGCCGGTCGCGCTCGATATCGACTAGGTCATTGATGATGTAGATCGCGCTGGCCGACAGGCAGAGCAGGACGAACGCCAGCGTCACGCGGGCAAACGGCCCGGCGTCCAGAATCTGCTGGTCGAACAGGATGCCGGCGTAGACGAAGCCATTTTTGGGCCACTGCTTGGGCCGCATGGTGCGGATTAGACCGCGAACCGGCGCCGGGATGGTGATCCAGAGCGCTTTGAGAGGCGCTAACACAGCTTGCATCGGTATCTCGCTCACACAGCACGGGCGAACGCTCCGCATTATAACGAGGATAGCTGGGCGACGCGAACCGGCCCAGCGCGCGCCAAGTTGCGGTACACTCGGCGCGACGAGGAAGCACGAGGAGCGAACATGGTGCAGAAAACCCGGCTGGACACGCTGCTGGCGGAGCGAGGGTTAGCGCCCAGCCGCGAAGCAGCGCGGCGCATGATCATGGCGGGCGAGGTACGCGTTGCGGGGGAAGTGCGCGACAAGCCGGGGATGCGCGTGCCCGACGATGCCCCCCTGGAAGTCAGGCAAGCCGCACGCTTTGTCAGCCGGGGCGGCGAAAAGCTCGCCGGGGCGCTGGCTGCTTTTCCGGTGACAGTTGCCGGCCGGGTGTGCGCCGATGTAGGCGCCAGCACTGGCGGCTTCACCGACTGCCTGCTGCAAGCGGGCGCAGCGCGCGTCTATGCGATTGACGTGGGCTATGGGCAGCTTGACTACCGGCTGCGCGCCAATCCGCGCGTTGTCCCGCTGGAGCGTACCAACGCGCGTTACCTGGAACGGCTGCCGGAGCCGGTCAGCCTGATCGTAGCCGACGCGTCGTTTATCTCGCTGCGTTTGCTGTTGCCAGTGTTTAAGGGCTGGATCGCGGGGGCTGCCGACCTGATCGTGCTGATCAAGCCGCAGTTCGAGGCGGGCAAGGGGCAGGTTGGCAAGGGAGGGGTGGTGCGCGACGCCGCGATTCACACCCAGGTTCTCGACGACGTGCTGGCGGCGGCGGAAGCCGACGGGTTTGGCCTGTGCGGACTGGTCGCGTCTCCGATCAAAGGCCCGGCGGGCAACGTCGAGTTTCTGGCGTGGCTGGCGCTGCCGCCCGGCATACCGGCCGATCGCGGCGCGCTGATCGCCGGGGCGGTGGCCGCTGCACACGCTGCGCCCGACGCCGATTCGCCCGGCCCGGCCTGAATTCCCCTGGCGAGCGAGCGGGTGTATAATCTCCACAATCTCGGGCGCGGAGCCACGCGGAGGAGCGTGCGTGATGCAGGTCTGCCCCAACTGCGAGAAGTCCAACGGCCCGGCAGAATCCTACTGTTATGCCTGCGGCCATATTCTACCAGGCGGCTTGCCGGGTCTGGCGAACACTACGATACGCCTGGAGCAGGTGTACGAGGCTCTGCCACCCAAGCGCCGCTGGGGCACCGCCTATTTCGATTATCAGAACCGGCTGGAGCTGGTGTTTCGCGACACGGCTGATGTGCTGTCGTTCCCGGTAGTGAATGAGCTTGTAGTCGGGCGCTGCCACGACGAACAGGATGTTGAGCAACCGGATATCGACCTGACGCCGTTTGGCGCGGTCGAAAAGGGAGTCTCGCGGCGTCACCTGGCGCTGATCCGGCAGCATGATACCATCGGGCTGGCTGATCTGGGCAGCGCGAACTCGACGTTTCTCAATGGGCAGCGGCTCATTCCATCTGAGCGACGGATTCTGCGCGACGGGGACGAGCTGCGGCTGGGCCGGCTGGTGATCCGCGTCCGGTATGTGTGACTGACGAGAGCGCCCGGCGAGGATGCAACAGTTGCCAGGCGGAAACACAGGAAAGGGGTAGTTATGCTCGGAAAGCGGCTTCTGATCCTGCTGGCGGCAGGGATGCTGGCCGGGCTAGCGCTGGCTGGCTGTGACAGCCCTGACCGCGCCACGCCCGCCGGGGTGGTCGAGATCTTTTTCAACCGGCTCCGCGATGAAGATCAGGACGGCGTGCGCGCCTTGTTGTGCCGGGATTTCCATGACAACGTGAACCTTGACATGGGCAAGGATCGCGACGTGAGCTATTCCTTTGACCTGCGCTATAACGCGCCGGATGCGGGCGACGCCGCGACAGTCGATGTCGCGGTGTACGGCAAAATGGAAATGCACCTGCGCTCGGAGGACGTGCGCTATGAGGTTCAGGAGCGCCGCACCTCCGACGCGCCCTGGACCGTCCGGGTCGCGCGGATGGAAGGCCAATGGCTGGTGTGCGGCGCTGACGAGCGCGTGCTGGCGCTGCTGGACGCGCGCGGCGCGCTGGACGCGCTTCACTAGGCTGCGAGTTCATCGGGCGTGGAGATATTCGTGAGATGCGAACGCTCGCCAACGGCGAGCGTTCTTTTCGCCGGGAGCGGCCAAACCTGTTAAACCTGTGGTTAGAATGCTGCGACGCCTGTTGGCAGGTGTTTGCGCTCATATGAGGATACACGTGACATATGCCCGATCTGACAAAAGTCCAAGACCGGCTTGAGGTCCGCTTCACCGATCCATCCCTGCTTCAGCGCGCCCTGACGCACCGGTCGTATCTCAATGAGCACCCTGAGCACACGCTTGAGGACAATGAGCGGCTGGAGTTTCTGGGTGACGCAGTGCTTGATTTCATCGCCGGAGCGTGGCTGTATCACCGCTTCCCGGAGATGGACGAGGGCCAGCTTACCCGCCTGCGCGCCGGGCTGGTTCGTACCGAGGCGCTGGCGCACTTTGCGCAGACGCTTCATCTGGGCGACGCCCTGCTGCTGGGGCGAGGCGAGGACGAGTCGGGCGGGCGGCGGCGGATCAGCAACCTGTGCGGCTCGTTTGAGGCGCTGGTCGGTGCGCTGTATCTGGACCAGGGCATGGAGGCAGCCCAGGCGTTTGCCGAGCCGCTGCTGGGACCGGCCTTGCAGGATATTCTGCGGCGCGCTGCCGACAAGGATGCCAAGAGCCTGTTGCAGGAATGGAGCCAGGCCAGACTGGGCCAGACTCCGATCTACCGCACCGTTGCCAGTGAGGGGCCGGATCACGCCAAGGAGTTCACCGTCGCCGTGATCATCGGCCAGACGGAGTGTGGGCGCGGCGTTGGGCACAGCAAGCAGGCGGCGGCGCAACTGGCGGCGCAGCAGGCCCTAAGCGCGATCGAGGCTGGCGAAATCGTGTTCGACGCGGCGGACTGAGATGCGGCGCGGGCGGCGGGTGTTCATTACCGGCGCGAGCGGCACGCTCGGCGGCCCGCTCAGCGCACTGGCCGCCAGCGCAGGCTGGGACGTGTACGCCGGGTATTTTCAGCATGCGTCGGGGATTCGCGCGGGGTTACCGGTCCAGCTTGATCTGCGCGACCACGTGCGCGTCGAGGAAATCGTCACCGGCTTGCAGCCGGATGTGATTATTCACACGGCGGTGACGGAGCGGAGCGGGCCGGGGTACGCTGAGGCGATCCACCTGGCGGCGCAGTCCATCACCGAAGCGGCGCGCTCGACGGACGCGCGCCTGCTCGCGCTCTCGACTGATCTCGTCTTCGACGGGACGCTGCCGCTCTACGACGAGGACACGCCGCCGCGCCCGGCTCTCGACAGCGTCTACGGACAGGCGAAAGCTGACGCTGAACGGTTGATCGGGCTGCTTGATCCGGCGGCGCTGATCGTGCGCACCAGCCTGATTTACGACTTCGAGCCATCAAATGCGCAGGTCGCCTGGATGCTGCGCGCGATCGCGCAGGGGCAGCCGGTGCAGCTTTACACCGATCAGATTCGCTGCCCGATCTGGGCCGAAAACCTGGCGCATGTCCTGCTGGAGCTGGCGGAAACGGACCTCAGCGGTCTGCTGCATGTCGTCGGGCCGGAGCCGCTTAGCCGCTATGACCTGGGCTGCGCGCTGCTGGAAGCGGTCGGCCACGATCCAGCGGCGCATGTCGTCCCCGCGCCCGCGCCCGCGCATCAGCCGCGCCGGCTGGTGCTCAGCACGGCGCGCGCGCAGGTCGCGCTGAAGGTCACGCGGCTGCTGTCGCTGGCCGAGGCGCGCGCCGTGCAGCAGTCACGGAGCGGGCCGCTGTAGCCCGTTCAGGCGATCGTTCAGCAAGTCGTTCAGTAAATCGTGTAGAGGAAGCTGCGCATCGGCGGGAACAGCACGTCGAGCAGGTATCCCGCCTGGCCCCACGCTGCAAAATCGGGATAAGCGGCGCGCAGCGCGTGACGATCTCGGTGGCCGAGCACCAGCGCGGGCAGCAGCGTCGGCGGCAGCTTGATCGTGCCGTCCTCGGTGAAGCCCACGCTTTCGACTGCGCGCAGCGTCCCGTCCTCAAACCGCAGCGCGAACGCCTCGCGGTACAGGTTCAGCAGCACCGTCTCGCTTAGCCCGGCGAAGGGGCT
>JADLHR010000543.1 GCA_020848665.1 Anaerolineae bacterium | reverse complement strand
TCACGGTGCGATATTCATCGACTGGCAGCGGCGGGCGCTCGGTGCTGCCGATCTGCCCGTCGATGAAGCCGTATTCGTCGGGATGGATCAGCGCGACGAACTCGGTTTCGCGCTCGAACTGCGGCCATGGCAGCGACGCGAACAATTCGACGGTCGCGTCCACATCCACCAGCAGCGCCTCAGCGCGCGCGCGCAGCGCCTCGACTTCGGCGCGGGTTGGGAAGTGGGTGAAGCCGCCGACCGCCATCGCGATCGGGTGGGTGTGCCGCCCGGCGAACGCCGCGCACAGGTCGCCCGCAAACTTCTTCATCCGCAGCGCGCGCGTGACAATCTCAGGGTGGCTGGTCGCCAGCGGGATGACGCTGCCGACGCCGAGAAAGTCCGGCGCGACTAGCATGTACACGTGCAGGATATGACTGTCGAGAATCTCGCCGTGCATGATCAGCTTGCGCAGCAGGACAGTCTGCTCGCTGAGCCGGACGTTCAGCGCGCGCTCTGAAGCGCGCAGGCTGGCAGTCGCGTGCCCGCAGGCGCAGATGCCGCAGATGCGGCTGGTGATGTGCGACGCCTGCGAGTAGGGCCGCCCGCGCAGCATCGCCTCGAAGAAGCGTGGCGTCTCGATGATCTCCAGCTCGCAGCGCTCCAGTGATCCGTCGCGCACATCCACGACGATATTGCCGTGTCCCTCGACGCGCGTGACATGGTGCACGTTGATGCGAAGCTGGGCGCCGGGGGCCGGTTGGGTTGCTTTCTTAGTCATCGATTCAGGTCTCCTTCGGCGCGGCAAAGGTGGACGAGGGCAGCTTCTCCGCGTCGGCAGTGCGGCGGCGCGAACCGTTGCCAGCGCCCGTGCTGAGTGGGGCGTTAGCGCCCATCGCCTTAAGCTGATAGGCGTTGAACATCGTGAACTGGGCGTCGATCTCGACCTCCGAAAGACCGTGCCCCTGCAAGATTTCGCGCATGTGGGCGAAGTTCGCCTCTGGCGCAAACCCCCGGCAGGCTTCACAGCCGTCACCATAGCTGGGACAGACGGCGTCGCAGCCCGCCAGCGTGACCGGCCCCAGGCACGGCTGGCCCAGCTTGTTCAGGCAGGCGTTTTCGGCCAGCTTGCACTCGACGCACAGCGGGTAGTCAGGCAGCTTAGGCTTGCGGCCCTGGAGCAGTTTTTGCACGAACCGGATGAATTCCAGGCGGTCAATCGGGCAGCCAGGGATGGCGTAATCGACCTCGATCACTGCCGAGATCGGCCGCGCGGGATAGCTCTCATACCGCTCGCGCCCGTGCTTGCCATAGACATAAGTCTGCACGTTCTCGATGGGCCAGCGGTTCTTCATGCTGTTGACGCCGCCCAGGTGTGCACAGGCGCCGAGCGCAATCACCACGGCGGCCTGGGCGCGGATAGCGCGCAGGCGCGCCTCGTCGCTTTCGCGCGTACACGAGCCTTCGATAAAGGCGATCTGGTAATCTTCGCCCCGCTCGGACATCGCCTCGCGGAACTGGACGATCTCGACCAGATCAAGCAGGCCAAGATGCGTTTGCAGCGCGTCTACGACCGTCAACTGGCAGCCTTCACAGCTTGTGAAATCGAAGAAGGCGATCTTCGGTTTGGGCGGCATTACAGCGCCTCCTCAAAAGCCAGCGCCTCGGCGTAGGTCCAGGCCGGGCCGTCCTGGCAGCTATAACGGTGGTTCACCTGGCAGTGCCCGCACTTGCCGACGCCGCATTTCATCCGGCGCTCAAAGCTCATCCAGATCTGGTCGGGCGTCAGACCCTTGCCGAGCAGCTCCATCACGACGAAACGGTACATCACTGGCGGGCCGATCGTGATCGCGACCGTTTTGAAAGGATTGATCTGGACGCGCGGGAACAGGCGCGTGATCACGCCGATGTGGCCGACCCAGCTTTCGTCGGGGCGGTCCACCGTCACAAACAGTTCGATGTCGTCGCGCTGGCGCCAGGCGCGCAGTTCCTCGCGAAACAGAATCTCAGACGGGTTCTTGGCGCCGTACAGCACGACCAGGCGCCCGTACTCGTCGCGGTTGTCGAGAATCTCATCGATCAGCGAGCGCGCCGGGGCCATGCCCAGCCCGCCCGGTGCGACCAGCACGTCCTTACCCTTGAAGACTTCCAGCGGAAAACCGCGCCCGAACGGGCCGCGAATCCCGATGGAGTCACCGGGGAGCACAGTGTCGTGGATCACGCCGGTCAGGTCGCCCGCATTGCGGATGCACAGCCGGAAGGTGTCGTGTGTACGGCTGGGCGAAGACATCACGCTGATCGGCGCTTCGCCCACCCCGGGGATCGAAACCATCACGAACTGGCCGGGCCGGTGGCCGAGGTTCTTGCCGCCGGGCAGCCGCACGGTGTAGACCTTCTCGAAAACGGTCTCGGTCTGGACGCCGACGACCTGGGCGACCGTCGGCAGATAGATCGAGCTGTGCCCGTTGGTCGGGCGCGGGGTGGTGGTGGTCACCAGGTTGGGTGCTGTCTCAAACATGCTACGCCCCCGTTGCCGGATTCAGGTCGATCTGCATCTCGTCGTAGAGTGCGTTCAGCGTGCCAGGGATCGTGATATCAACCAGGCACGCCCGCTGGCAGCGGCCACAGCCGGTGCAGCCCGTCAGGCTGTGCACCTGCTGGATATATTTACCCTTGCGCATCATGCGGTGCCGGACGCGCGATGCCTTGCTGCCCCGGAAGTTGTGCCCGCCAGCCACCAGCGCGAACTCGTGAAGCTGGCACGAATCCCAGATGCGCGACCGCTGGCCCTCGCTCATGTTCAGGTCCATCTCGTCCTGCACGTCAAAGCAGAAGCAGGTCGGGCAGACATTGGTGCACGAGCCGCACGCCAGGCAGCGCTCACCGAGCGTGTCCCAGATGTTTGAGCCATAGTTGATCGTCATCAGCGATGGAATCTGGTCTTTGGTCATCTTCAGGCGGTGGCGGAAGTGCGGCCACTTGGCCGAGAGGGTCTGGCTCAGGCGGCGGATGTCTTCGGTGGTTGCCAGGTGCACTTCGACGTTCGACAACAGCAGCCGCTCGCCCTTCTCTGTCCCGGTGTCGATCAGGTACATCCCGTCGACAGCGGTCATATGCAGATCGTAGACCGGCGGCGCGGTCAGCGTGCCCATGTCCTTACAGAACGACGCTTCGTCGCACGGGCGCAGACACTCGATCCCGACGATATAGGTCTGCTCGCGCCGGGCGATATAGTGCTCGTCCCGATACCCTTCGGTGAAGACCTTGTCGTAGAGCATGATGCCGTGCATGTCGCAGGTATGTACGCCGAGAATGACCGTCGGCTGCACGTCTTCAAAGGCGGGCTGCACGTCGATCTGCCGCGCGCCCTGCTCGCTGGTCCCGGTGTGAAAAGTGAACAGAGTCTCGCGCTGTGGAAGCAGGTATTTCTTGGGCGGCAGGATGGTCGTTGGATAGTCCAGCGCCAGCTCGTCTGCCGAGTGGATTGTGTCGAAGGCGAAACCAGTTTCCGTGCGGACGGGACCCACCACCCGGAAACCGGCGCGCAGGTTATCGACAAACCCCGGCAGCCGCTCTTTGGGGAGAATGTACAGGCTCATCTTCACTCCATTGAGAACACATAAATCTTGTCGAAGCAGGCCGGATAGACCGCCGGTGACGGTCTGCGCGCGCCATTAACCTCAACTTATAGGCTAGCAGGGCTTGCGGGGCTGACCAGTGGCGCTTGACGTGGTAAATCCTGCCGGATAGCATATCTGTGAAGAACCGCACAATAAGCCAGGTATCGCTGCCAGCCGCTAGGGTCTGTTTTTAGCTGTTCTGCGCTGCCCTTCACTGGGTCTCTTACTGCTTTTTGCTGCCTTTACAGCCTGTAGCTGCTTTCCGCCGCTCTCAATACGTCCGGCGGATCAGAAACTGGGCCAGGTGGTGGATGATATCCTGCGCCTCGTTGCGGATACCGGTGCGATCGAGCGCCGCCAGCGCGCGCTCGTAGTGTGTCTGCGCGACGCGATCGGTTTCATCGGCGGCGTCTACCCGCGCCAGGATGTCCAGCACCGCCGCAATCGCAGCGTCGTCGAGCGCCTCGCGGGCATAGAGCGCCCGCAGTGTGGCGCGGTCGTGCGGAGCAGCGCGCGCGAAAGCAACCAGCACCGGGTACGATTTCTTCTTGTCGCGCAGATCGTTGGTGGCCGATTTGCCGGTCAGCGTTTCCTGGCCCCAGATGCCCAGTGCGTCGTCACGGACCTGGAAGGCAACGCCCAGGCTGCGCGCGAACTCGGTATAGGCCGCGATCACAGCTTCATCGTCGGTGCTGAGCAGCGCGCCGATCCGGGCCGCCGCCTCGATCAGCGTGCCGGATTTATGCGCGATCATGGTCAGGTACTCACCCGGCGTCACATCCTCGCGCGCCTCGAACTCGATGTCGAGCACCTGCCCTTCGCAGGTCCACAGGCAGGCCTGCGACAGCGCCTCCGCCGCCCGCACGACCTTATGCGCCGGGACGCCGCTGCGCAGCAGCCGTGTGATGGCGATGTTCGACAGGGCGTACAGGCCATCGCCAACGTTGATCGCCTGCGCGGTGCCCCAGCGCATCCAGACCGCCGGACGATGGCGCCGCTCAACCGAGCGATCCATCACGTCATCGTGAATCAGCGTGAAGTTGTGCAGCATCTCCAGCGCCGCCGCCGCCGGGAGCGCGGGCCGGTAGTCCCCGCCCACCGCCTGCGCGACCAGCGCCATCAGCAGCGGGCGGATTTTCTTGCCGCCCACACGGCGCGCTTCGTCTGCTGCCTCGGCGGGCAGATCCCAGCCGAACTGGTGATCCACGATGGCCCACAGCAGCGGGGCGACCGGCTGCTGTTCGGCGCGGATCGCGCGCATTTCGGCGTCGATCGCGGCCACGATCGGCGCGGTGATCGCATCATACGCAGAGGGAGCCATTGGTACATCCTTTCCGGACCGGCGCGGCGCGAGCGTGTACAGTGTGGCACACGCCGCGCCGCCGCGCCACCACTATCACCGCCGCGAGGGTGGGCGGCTCGCTCGCGGCGAAGAGGGTTGTTCGACAAGAGTTTCTGCGCTGCTTGCGGAAGATTAATTGCCGCACGTCGCCAAACGATCTAAACTTCCCGGCGCACCTACTGAGGAAGGAACCTTGAGCGCATCTTCACTGACCCAGATCCGTGTCTCGGCCCCCGGCAAGCTGATGCTGCTGGGCGAGCACGCCGTTGTCTATCAGCGCCCCTGCCTGGTGACCGCGATGAACGCGCGTCTGCACCTGACCCTGCAACTGACCGAGCCCGGCGACGACAGCTTCACCATCTTTGCGCCGGATGTTGGCGTGGACGGCAGTCGCGGGCGTGTGGCGGCAGCCTTCGCGGACGGGCAGGCGCTCGCGCCCGGCACGCGCTTCATCGAGAGCGCGCTCGCCGTGTTTCACGAACGGTACGGTCTGCCGCGCGGGCTGGTGATTACCACGCGCAGCGATTTTCCGAGCATCTACGGGCTTGGCAGCTCGTCGGCTACTGTGGCAGCCATGCTGCTTGGTCTCGCGCGGCTGTTCGATCTGGCGCTGGAGCCGGACGAGCTGTTCGCGCTGGGGCTGGACGCGGTGCGCCGCGTGCAGCAGCTTGGCTCCGGCTTTGATCTGGCGACCGCGATTTACGGCGGGACGCTGTTCTATGACAACGCGCGCCCGCGCCAGATTCTGCCGCTCGATACGGTGAATATCCCGCTCGTCGTCGCCTACAGCGGCGTCAAGGCCGATAC
>JADLHR010000542.1 GCA_020848665.1 Anaerolineae bacterium | reverse complement strand
AGGCGATGGCGGAACCGGCGGGCGACTATGGGCTGCGGGAGCATATCGGCATCGCAATTGACGGCGGAGGTGTGCGTGGCGCGATTGTCGCGCACGGTATCATCGAGCTGGAGAACATCCTCGGCACACGCCCGCTGATCGACGATCCGCGCGTTAAAGTGCTGGCCGGGACCAGCACGGGGTCGCTGATCGCGGCGGGGCTGGCGCTGGGGCTGACCGGTGAGCAGATTCTCACCCTCTACACCGAGCTGGGCAAGCGGGCGTTCTCGCAGGCCGGGACGCTGCGGCCTTTCGGCGCGCGGATTCCGCTGCTCAGCCGGGCGCGGCTGCCGATTGGCGTCGTGCGGGCGCTGGAAAAGCTGCCGCTGTCGATCGGCGAAGTGCTGCTTTACCTGCTGATGCCGGCGCGCTACTCGTTCGGCCCGCTGCGGGCCATTATCCGCGAGACGCTGGCGAAGCACGCGGTGCTCAGCGCGGACCCGACGCTGGCCGAAGTCGGCGCTTACCTCCAGGCCAAGCCGAACCGGCCGACGCTGATCATCACGGCGGCTGAGGTCGGCGCGCGACAGACACGTTTCCTGAAGACCGCGCCGGGCGAAACCTACGGGCAGATGACCCTGGCCGACGCGATGCTGGCCTCGTCGTGCATCCCGACCTATTTCGATCCGGTCCCGATCCCGCCTCCGCCTGGCGCTCGCCCGACGCGCTGGCTGGTCGATGGCGGCGTCGGGAATTTCGGCAATCCGGCGCTGGTCGTCGCCTGGGAGATGTGCGAGCCACTGGGCCAGGCGCGCGGCTATGACCCGGCGCGGGTAACGATCTATTCGTTCGGGACCGGCTATGTGCCCACCGAGATTTACGATCGTGCCTACGGCATGGCGTCGAAGTGGTGGGCGCTCGACTGGGCGATCCGCGCTACCGATTTGTTCGTGGACGACACGATCCGTGAGCAGACGCGCAACCTTATCGCGCAGTATCGCGGGATCGACCTGCGCCGCTTCCAGGTGCTGCTCGATCGTGTGGTCGAGCCGGATCGCTTCGACTTGCTCGACGGTTACCTGATGCAAAAAGGGGAGCAGCTTCGGCGGCTCGTGCGCCAGAATCGCCACGCGCTGCGCCCGCCGGACGAAGTTGATCAGCGCCATGACCCGGAGCGGATCGTCAGCGCACCGCTGGAAGGGCTGCTGCGGTGAGCAGCAGCGGCGGCTGACTTTAGCCGCGTTTTCGCGGCCCTCAGCTCCCGAATGGGCTGAGCGAGCCGTCTTCGTTCAACTGCTGGACGCGCAACTCCGCCGTGTCGAGCAGCGCACCGCACCGCCGGGCGAGCTGCCGCCCTTCCTCGTAGAGCGCAACGGACTCATCGAGGGACAGATCGCCCGCTTCCAGCCGGGCCACGATGTCTTCCAGGCGCGCATACGCCTGTTCAAAGCTCAATTCTTGCTCGTCGCTCACACATCCACCTCTCAGCGCAGGCAAAGGGCGCCCGCGCAGAATATCGCGTCACTCGGCCAGCAGCGGATTGGCGTCGGAAAAGAAGTTCTGGCAGCCCACATCCCGCGCGCGAATGGCTTCGATCAGCGGCTCCAGCGCGCCGTTCGGGTCGAGCGCCCGCGCCTTCTCGAAATCCGCTTCGGCAGCTTCGTTTTCGCCGCGTTTCAGGCGCGTCTCTGCGCGCAGCACATAAGCAATTACATGATCCGGGGCGCGCGCGATGGCCTGCGAGTAGGCGCGATCTGCGCTGAGGTTGCTGCCCAGCGAGCAGGATGCCAGCCCTTCCACCAGGAAAAGATCGGCGTTGTTCGTAAAGTACACCAATCCGTTGCGCGCGGCATCGGCGGCGTCCTGATAGCGCCCCAGCACCAGACTGCTGAATGATGCGACAATCGTCCCGTACGAATTGCGCGTGTTTTCACCGAAAGTCGCGGTCAGCAGGCGGTTCATGAACGATGCATCAGGATACTCGCGCAGAATCACCTCGACCGCGGCGTCGGCGTCAGCTACACGGCCTTCGCGCAGGGCCAGCAGCGCAGCGTAGACGTAGGGGAAGTTCGCATCTGGGCGGAGCGCAATTGCCGCCTCAAAATCAGCGCGTGCGATGTCGAAACGCAGTGTTTGATAGGCGATTGAGCCACGGAAAAAGAGCGCCAGCCAGTCATCCGGGTGCTCTGCGATGATACGATCGAACAGGTTGAAAATCTCGTTGACGTTGGTGGTGATATTCGCCAGCACCATCAGCGGCATCGTCCAGCCATCCGGACCGATGCGGCTGGCTGTCTCGACATCGCGGAGCGCCTCATCCGGGTTTTGCAGGCGCTGCTGGAACGTCGCCCGCAGCACATAATACAGCGCGTTACCGGGATCGAGCGTCAGCGCCTGATCCAGCGCCGCGAGGGCTTCTTCGGGGTTCTCAAACTGGTCCAGCAGCGCCTGGTGGGTCAGCGCCGCGGCGGATACGCTTGCGATCTGGGCGGGCCTGACCTGAATCAGATCGCTGATTGCGAGCGTGCGCATGGTCTCGAAGGTCGCGCCACCGGCATTCTGGAGGAGTGAGAGAGCGTTGAGCACATAGGGCGCCAGCGACTCGTGCCGCTCGTCGGTCATCGACAGCCGCACATTGATCGCGCGCTCCAGCACTTCACGGCTGAACAACATATGGGGAAACGCGCTCAGCGAGCCGATCTGAACCTCTGCTTCGATCTGCGTCGCGGTGTAATTGCCCCAGATCACGATCGTCGCCCCATTGGCCTCGGCGATCCCCAGCGCCTCCTCGCGGCTGCCGATTTCTTTGGGATAGTCGCGCACCTTGATGTGCGAGAAGGGCGCGGACACCTCTAGGGTCTGGCGCAGCTCGTCCGCAATGTAGCGGGTTATGGCCGGCCGGCGCATTCCGGCGATCTGCTCGATACCGCCGATCTCCTCGAAGGGCGCGATCAGCACCATATAGTCGCCTGGCGCGACTGGCTCGACCTGGGCCGCCGCCTGCACCAGCGCTTCTTCGACGGGCGCGCTCGTCGGCGTGGCCGCGACGACCGCCGGTGTATCCGGCTGGTCGTTGTCGAACAGCGTCACGATGCTGACGATTGCGACGGCGGCCAGCGACAGCACGATCACGGCGACCATGACCGTGATCCACTGCCACTTGTTGGGCCGCTGCGCCAGGTACTCCGGCGGCGTCAACATGCCCGGCGTCAGCGGCGTGCCGGAGGGTGTGTACAGGTAGGGCGGCGGTGGCGTGCCTGGCGCCGGATAGATCGACGACAGGCCGTGTGTCTGGACCGGCGGCTGCGGCGGCTGAGCAGCCCGCTCTGCGGCCTGGCGCACTTCTTCGGAGGGCGTGATAAAGCGGCGCGAGAGCACGGCAGCATCGCCGGGGCCGAGCAGACCGTGCAGCGGCGTGTCCAGCCCGCGCAGCAGCGCCTCAAGCTCCGCGCCGACCACGCGCACGCTGCTGATCCGCCGGTCGCGGTCCTTCTCCAGCATATGCGTGATCAGCGCCGTCAGCGCGGGGGGGATGTCGTCGCGCAGACGGCTGAGATCGGGCGCGGGCTTGGTCAGGATGGCGGTCAGCACGGCGGGCGTGCTGTTCTCATGAAACGGTGGGCGTCCGGCCAGCATCTCGAACAGCATCACGCCGAAGGACCAGATGTCCGCCCGCTCGTCAAGCTCCATGCCATTGCAGGCTTCGGGGCTGAGATAGGCGTAGGTTCCAATCACCGAGCCGGTCTGCGTCAGGCGCGTGCGGTCGCCCATGTGCGCCACGCCGAAATCGGTCAGGCAGGGCGTGCCGTCGGCCTTCATCAGGACGTTATCGGGCTTGATGTCGCGGTGGATGATGCTCAGCCGGTGGGCGCGGGTCAGCGCGTCCGCCAGGTCGAGCGCGATATTCAGCACGCGCTTGACTGGCATGTGCTTCTCGCGGTCGATCATCTCGCGCAGCGATCCGCCGCCGATGTATTCCATCACCAGATAGTGATAGTCGTTCTCCTGAACGGCGGCCAGCATCTTGACGATGTTGGGATGATTAAGCTGGCTGAGGGCCTGTCCTTCGCGCTGGAAGCGATCGAGGATGCTGGGATTCTCCTGCACGATGTGAGCATGCAGGCGCTTGATCGCAACCGGGTCACTGGTGACGGTATCGGCGCCGATGAACACGTCGCCCATCCCGCCCCGGCCGATCAATTCGCCTTGCTGGTACCGCCCACCAATCAGGATCGGATCACTCATCGTGTGGCTCGTTCAGGCTGTCTAGCCGTCCAGTTGGCGCTGTTGGACAGCGGCGAGCAGATGACCGTCGCGCAGCGCAACAGTAATCGAGGTCCCTTCCGCCACATCCTGCGCGCTGCTGACCCGCGCGCCATCACTGGTGCGCGTCACAATCGCATAGCCGCGCGCCAGCAGCCCCAGCGGGTTAGCTGCGTGGAGCGCGCGCTCCAGCGCGTCCAGACGCTGGCGTTCGGCCAGCAGCGTATGGCGGGCTGCGACCTCGGCCCGCGCCGTCAGGTCATCGACGCGCTGGCGCGTGTTCTGCACCCGGTAGAGCGGCGAGAACCGCGCCAGCCAGCGCCGCCCGCTCTCGATATCCTGCCGCAGCGATCCGAGGCGACTCCTCAGCGACCCGTCCAGCCGGGCCTGCAAGCCGATGATCTGCTGCGCCAGCAGGGCGCCATCGGGCGTCACCAGCTCCGCCGCGGCCGAGGGTGTCGGCGCGCGCCGGTCGGCGGCGAAATCGACCAGCGTGAAGTCGATCTCGTGCCCGACGCCGGTCACAATCGGGATGCGCGAGGCAGCCACCGCGCGGACGAGCGCCTCGTCGTTAAAGCACCACAGGTCTTCGAGGCTGCCGCCGCCGCGCACCAGCAGGATCAGGTCAAGATCGTCGCGCCGGTTCAGCCGCTCCAGCGCCGCAATGAGCTGCGGCGGCGCTTCGCGGCCCTGCACCAGCGCGGGACAGAGCACGATCGACAGCAGCGGATAGCGCCGCCGGATCACGTTCAGGACATCCTGAAACGCGGCGGTGGTCGGCGAGGTGACAATGCCCACCCGCCGGGGAAAGAGCGGCAGCGGGCGCTTGCGCGCCTCGTCGAACAGCCCTTCCGCGAACAGCCGCGCTTTGAGCAGCTCGAACTGGCGGTTCAGCTCGCCCAGCCCGGCGGGCTGCAGCGCGTCGCAGGTCAACTGGTACTGCCCGCGTGGCTCGTAGACCGAAATCTGACCGTGAGCTAATACCGCGTCGCCGTGCGCTGGCTCGAAGCCAAGCCATGCCGCCTGCGAGCGCCACATCACGCAGCGCAGCTCGGCGGCCTCGTCCTTCAGTGTAAAGTACAGATGACCAGACGACGCGCGCGTGAAATTACTGATCTCACCCTGAACCCACACGTCGCCCAGACGCGGGTCCTGATCGATCAGGTCGCGGATGTACATCGTCAACTGGCGCACGGTTAAAGGTTCGTGCATGGCAAGTTTTTTGCTCCGGCGGCAAAGTCTTTATACGAATTGTAGCGTATGGCGGGCCTCCCGGCTACGGATTCGAGCGCATTGTGTGCTACAATCGCCGAAAACCGTCACCGCCTGGCCGGGCAGT
>JADLHR010000541.1 GCA_020848665.1 Anaerolineae bacterium | reverse complement strand
TGCCGTAGTAACGAGACTTGATGTCCTCGCTCGGCTGCTCAGCGCCAAAGACACGCTCGCGCCCGATGATCTCGATTCCTTTGTTCGGATGACCATCGTGCATCAGGTCGATATGCTGCACCAGGAAGTAGCCGCCGTCGAGCCATTCATAGGACACCTGCCCCTGAGCTTCTCCTGATACCTTCCAGGTGCCGACCAGCACACCTAACTCTCGCAGGGCAGCGTCAGAGGTAGTCACCTGCGGCTGCGCTTGCGCCTGAGTGTTATTCTCGGACATGACCGCACATCCTTTCGCGTTTACTTGACAACTCGATACGTCAGGTGCGTGACGCCGGGAGCCTCGATCACCTTGATGGTTTCCAGCTCGGTCGGTCCGGTAGTCAGGTGGTCGAACAACCGGATTCCCTTTCCGAGCAGCAGCGGGACAAGCTCGATGGAGATTTCATCCAGAAGCCCGGCGTTCAGAAGCTGCTGGACAATGGTCGTGCCGCCTACCGCGACGTTCTTGTCTCCAGCAGCGGCTGTAGCCCGTTCAAGCGCTGCCTCCACGCCCTCTGTGACGAAGGTGAACGGCGAGTCTGCCCTGAGCCATTCCTGCGGCGGGTGGTGCGTGACGATAAACGTCGGAACGCCTAATAGCACTTGCCCACCCCACGCGTTGGACGCGTCGAAGTCACCACGGCCCGTCATGAACGCCCCAAACGATGCCCATGCTTGCCGCATGCGTTCAGCGCTGGCGCGCGACACCTTGAAAACCAGATCGGTTCCTGGGAGCGGGAAGTCGGTGTCTCCCATCGAATACCACTTGAACAGCTGCTGAACGTCACCCCCTGGACCGGCGATGAAGCCGTCGAGTGACATCGTGAACCCTGCCATAACCTTGCCCATCGTGATCTCCTTGTTGGCTGCGACTGAATGGCAAAGCATCGGCGATCGCGAGACGATTGTCTCAGGATAGTTGGGCGGCTGGTGCCGCCGGGCGCCAGATCAGCCGGCGAAGAACTGCGCCAGGACGGGCGCCAGCGCCTCGGGCGAAACGTTGTGAGCCTGCCCTTCTAACACAACATGGCGCGCGTGGGGAAGCTGCTGCGCCAGCGCCTTCGCGCTGTTGTCGAAGAACGCCTCGCTGTTGCCGCCAGTAATCACTAGCACCGGCATCGTCGCGGACGCCCACTTGCCCACCGGGAGCGGCTTGCCGGACATCGTGTCACCCATGATCAGGGCGTCGTAGACCAGCGTGTGCGCAACTTTCTCCATCTCTGCCCACTCCGGCGGGACCATCCCTTCCTCGTCGGCGAACACCTCGCTCATCGGGGCCGAGCGCATCTGCGCGACGAACTCTTCAGGGATGCCGATCGCGTCCGTCATGAACAGCGCGACCGCGCCGCCTCGGCGATCTTCGGCGATCAGCTCATTCAGGCGCGGGATGTAGTCAGCGGGCAAAGGCGGGTGGCTGTCATCCGTCACGAAAGGCGGCTCGTACATCGCAACTTTCGTCACCTTGTTCGGGAGGCGGCTGGCCGCTTCGAGCGCCAGGACCGCGCCCGACGACAGCCCATAAAGCGCCGCCTGTCCGCCCACCATGTCGATCAGCGCCTCGATATCATCGACCTCGCGCTGCACCTCGTAGGGCGTCAGGTCGAGGCTATCGCCGCGCCCGCGCCGGTCGTAGCTGATGACGGTGAAACGCTGCGCCAGCGGCTCGACCAGCCCATCGGCGGCCACATGCGAACGCACGCCCAACGCGCCATAGACCAGTATGACGGGCGAGCCGTCGCCCGTGCGGTCGTAGGCGATCGGTGTGCGGTCCCGCGAGCTGACCCACTGCGCGCCCTTGAGCACAGCTTCCAGCTTCTCCAGGCTCTCGCTCCAGCCCTGCTCCATCCCGGCGAGCGCTTCCATCACTTCGGGCGACGCCTTGAGAACGTGCGCCCGCAAGGTGAGCATGGTCTTGCCGTTCTGCTCGGCAAACGTGACGGTGGTAAGCACCTGAAGCTGCGCCTCACCGTGCTCGTCGTCGAACGCGGTGCTGGTGAAGACCAGCCGCTCCGGGGGGACGATCTCGTGGAAGATGCCCCTGTCGGGGTAGATTTCGCCGTCCGGCCCGCGCATGTGAATCAGCATAATGCCGCCGGGGCGCAGATCAACCTCGCAGCGCGGGTTGTCGAAGCCGTGCGGCCCCCACCACTGCTGAAGGTGCTGGGGATCGGTCCACGCCTCGAACACCAGCTCGCGCGGCGCGTTAAAGGTCCGCGTGATCACCACGTCCTGCGTGAATTCGGTCGTGCGACTACTCGTTGCGGTCATGGTTGCTCTCCTTGGATTGCAGGTCTCGAAGGTAGTCGTCCAGGCGATCGAGCCGGTCTTCCCAGAAGCGCCGATACTGTTGAAGCCAGTCGGCGGCCTCTTTCAGCGGCTCGGCGTGCAGACGGCTGGGCCGCCACTGCGCCTCGCGGCTGCGCACGATCAGCCCGGCCCGCTCCAGCACCTTCAGATGCTTCGAGATCGCCGGAAGGCTCATCTCGAACGGCTCGGCCAGTTCCATCACCGTTGCCTCGCTTTCGGCGAGGCGGCCCAGGATCGCGCGCCGGGTCGGATCGGCGAGCGCGGCGAACGTGGTGCTGAGCGTGTCGGTTTCCATCGTGCGTATTAAACCTTTCAGTTAATTAACCAATCAGTATAATACAGGTTCTGGCGCAGAATGTCAAGTGTTTCCGCAAAGTTCGGGGGGAAGGATCGCAGCATTCCGCCGGGCGGTCGCGGCTGTTCCTGGCGCAGGAAACGTTCAGCGCTTACTCGGCACCGGCGCGCGCGTAGCGCAGGAACATCACCCCGGAGCCGAACGTCCGCGTTTCAAGAAGCCGAAGGTTGATCGATCTGTCTGCTTCCGCGAACATACGCTTACCGTGTCCCAGAAGCACCGGGTGAATGTACAACTGGTACTCGTCAATCAGACCGAGGCGCATCAGACTTGCAGCGAAGACTGCGCCGCCGACGGCCAG
>JADLHR010000540.1 GCA_020848665.1 Anaerolineae bacterium | reverse complement strand
GCGGTGCGACGGAAGGCTTCGACGACGTTGGGCAGGCGCTCGAGTTTCGCCAGGATGCGCGAAAGCTGCTTGATGTCGCGGATTTCCATCGTCAACTCGAACGTTGCAATGTTCTGGCGCGTGCTGATGTTGACGTTCGACATGTTGATGCTTTCGTCCGCGATCACAGCGCCGATGTCACGCATCAGGCCCTCGCGATCGTAGGCGACGATCAGCACGGGGACTGGGTACGACTGCTCGCTGCCTGGCGGCCACGTCACGTGGATCAGGCGCTCCGGCTCGTTAGTGTTGAGCACGTTCTTGCAGTCCGCCCGGTGAACGGTGATCCCCTTGCCGCGCGTAATAAAACCGGTGATCTCGTCGCCATAAGTCGGGTTGCAGCAGCGCGCCAGCGTGACCAGCAGCCCGTCGGTCTGGTCGATGCGCATCCCCTCGGCGCGAACCGGCTCTTTCAGGCGCGAGACGGTCGCTTCCAGTATGCCGGTATCTTCGGCAGGGCGCTCGTCTTCGAGCAGCCGCAGGCTGATGGTCGCGCCGGTGATCTCGCCGTAGCCGATTGCAGCCATCAGGTCTTCGGCGCGGGAGTAGCCAAGCTGCTGGGCAACTTCCTCGCGCGAGCGGGCAGCCATGCCGAGCTTGCGCAGTTCGCGATCCAGCACTTCCTTACCGTCCGCGATGCTCTTTTCGCGGTCGCGGCGGCGGAACCATTGCTTGATCTTGTTGCGCGCGCGCGAAGTCTGGGTGTAGCCGAGGTCGGTATTGAGCCAGTCGAGGCTGGGGCCGCCTCGGTTAGCAGTCAGAATCTCGACCTGATCGCTGTTTTTCAGGGTGTAATCGAGCGCGACCAGTCGCCCATTGACTTTCGCGCCCCGGCAGCGGTGGCCGATCTCGGTGTGAATGTGGTACGCGAAGTCGATCGGCGTCGCGCCCTCTGGCAGGTCCTGGATATCCCCCTTGGGCGTGAAGACGTAGATGCGCTCCGGGCTGATCTCCTCAACCATGCGGGTGACAAACCCGCCCGCGTCGCTGTCTTCTGTGTCTTGCTGCACGTCTTCCATCCAGCGGCGCATTTTCTCGACGCGGCGCTCGAACGCGGCGTCGGCGCCGGACGGCGCGCGGCCTTCCTTGTAGCGCCAGTGCGCGGCAATCCCGAACTCGGCATCCTCGTCCATCTCGCGGGTACGGATCTGGATTTCGAGCGGCTTGCCGTCGCGGTCGCGCACGCCAGTATGCAGGCTGCGATACGAGTTATCTTTGGGCGACGAGATGTAGTCGTCAAACTCGCCCGGCATGGTGTGGAAGATGTTGTGGATGATGCCCAGCGCCTGGTAGCACTCCGGCAGGGTGTCAACGATAATGCGAATGGCGCGGATGTCGTGGATCTGGTTGAACGGCAGGTTCTTCCGCTCCATCTTGCGGTGGATGCTGTAAATGTGCTTGGGCCGCCCCTTGATGTCCGCCTGCAACCCTTCGCGCGCGAACTGCTCGCGGATGTACGCGATTGTGCGGTCCATATCTTTTTCGCGGTCGGCGCGGCGCTCGTGCAGCTCCTCGCGGATCGCGCGGTAGCCTTCCGGGTCGAGATAGCGGAACGACAGGTCTTCAAGCTGCCACTTGATCTGCCAGATGCCGAGCCGGTTGGCGATCGGCGCGAAGATGTCGAGAGTCTCGCGCGCGGTTCGCTGTTGCTTGTCCGGCGCCATGTAGCCGAGCGTCCGCATATTATGCAGGCGGTCGGCGAGCTTGATCAGCATCACGCGAAAGTCGGAGACCATCGCCAGAAACATCTTGCGCAGATATTCCATCTCGCGGTCGCCCGCCTTGCCACCGTGCATTCCCTCGACGCCGGTGGGGAGCTGCTTCAGCTTGGTCACTCCAGCGACCAGCTCCGCGACCTTCTCACCGAACTCCGCTTCGATATCGGCAAGGGTGACACCAGTATCCTCGACGACATCATGAAGCAGGGCGGCGGCGATCGTTGTCGCGTCGAGGTTCATATCCGCCAGGATCTGCGCGACGGCGAGGCAGTGACGGATGTACGGCTCGCCAGACTTGCGGAACTGCCCGTCGTGCGCCTGGCGCGCGCGCTCGTAGCTGCGCTCGATCAGTATCTGATCGGTGCGCGAGAGATCAGGCAGCGCCTCGAGGATCGTGGCGAGGTCCGACGTTCTGGTTTGCACAGCCGCACCCTTTGAACCGGAAATGTTAAACAAACAGTATAACTATCGGCTGGGCCGGATGCAACGGTTTTGGCGCGATTGTGTGCGAAAAGCAGGGCAGTGTGGTATCGTTTTGGCCGCGAGCGCGCTTGGTTCGCGCGGGGAGCGCGATTGGAAGCAAAGGGTTGCCAGACGGTTAGGTACATATGTAAACTATATCCTGCAATTCGCGCATGATAGTCGCGCTTAAGCAGCCCTCATCACAGACCGGCGCACACTAACGGAGGAAAACGGAGTGGCAGGCAGGACGAAAACAGAACCTATTGAGGTCACGTCGGCGCCGGGGGCGCTCGACTGGCCGCGACTGATCGCGATCATCCTCGCCGTGCTGGGGATCCTGGTGGCGGGGTATCTGACCTGGGCGGAAGTAACAGGGAACGAGACGGTCTGCGCCGAGACGGGCCTGATTAACTGCGAGACGGTGCAGACCAGCGCCTACGCATCGACCTTTGGCATCCCGGTGGCGCTGCTGGGGCTGGCGGGCTTTGTCGGCATGCTGCTGATACTACTGCTTGAGGACCAGGTGCTCTTCCTGGCGCAGTATGGCCGGACGCTGGTGCTGGCGGCGGCGCTGTTCGGCGTGCTGTTCCAATTGTACCTGTCGGTCATCGAGGCGACCGTGCTCGAAGCGTGGTGCCAGTGGTGTATCGCGTCGTTCGTGATCGTCACGCTGATCTTCGCCATCGCGGTCTATCGCCTGCGCCGCTTTTTGCAGCCGCTGCGCAGCTAAGGTTCGCCGCCTGAGACAAAACAAAAACGGACCGCGCGCGGCGGTCCGTTTGATTTCTGCTGATTGAGCGTGGCTAGTCGTTCGAGCCGTGCTGCTGAAGCGTGCGGGCGTAGATATCTTCGCGCTCGGCCTGACGCTTGTTCTTCTTTACACGGCGCTTGTTGCCCCGCACCGGGAAGTCCACGTCGGCCTTCTGCATCGCCTGGCGCAGCGCCAGTTCCATTGCTGTCGGCAGGGCTTCTTCCGGCTCGGCGTCGGCCAGGGCGGCGGCCTGCGCTGGTTGTTCGAGTGCGCGCACGCTCAGGTCGATCTGCTTCTTGCGGCGGTTGACGCCGATGACTTTCGCCTCGATCTCGTCGCCCACCTTGACGACTTCCGATGGATCGCCGACATAGCCCTTCGCCAGTT
>JADLHR010000539.1 GCA_020848665.1 Anaerolineae bacterium | reverse complement strand
TTCGTCCGCGCGCGGATCAACGGCGAAGTGCGCGATCTGAGCGAAACCATCGAGCTGGAACGCTACAAGATGCACACTATCGAAGTCGTGGTGGACCGCCTGATCGTGCGCCGCTACGACGACCCGGACGGTGAGGAAGCCGCCGCCGCGCGCTCCCGCCTGACCGATTCGGTCGAAACCGCGATGGAAATGGGCGGCGGGGTAGTGATCGTTAACGACATGACCGACCCGGCGAACGCGGTTGATCACCTGTTCAGCGAGCATCTGGCGTGCGTCTACGGGCACGTCAGCCTGCCGGAGATCGAGCCGCGCACCTTCTCATTTAACAGCCCGCACGGCGCCTGCCCGGCCTGCCAGGGCCTCGGCGTCAAGCGCGAGTTCGACCCGGAGCTGATTGTCCCGAACCCGAACCTGTCGATCCGCCAGGGCGCGCTCGCGCCGTGGGACACCAACAGCCAGGATAGCTGGACGCGCAAAATCCTCTACCAGACCTGCAAGGCGTTCGGTATCCCGCTCGACAAGCCGTGGCGCGAGCTGGAGCCAAAGCAGCAGGAGCTGCTGCTCTACGGGGCCGACCGCAAGGTGCGTGTCGAGCACACGCGCGAGGATGGCAGCCACTTCTCGTTCAACACCGAGTTCGAGGGTGTGCTGAACAACACCGCGCGGCGCTGGCGCGAGACGACCAGCGATGGTATGCGCTCCTTCTACGAGCAGTATATGAGCGAGCGCCCCTGTGAGACATGCAATGGTCGTCGCCTGCGCCCGGAAGCCCTGGCCGTCACGGTCAGCGACCAGGCGATTGACCAGGTCACCCGGCTGCCGATCAAGGACCTGCTGCGCTGGGTGCAGTCCCTGCGCGGGACCGGTCCGCGTGTCAACGGGCACGCGCTGCTCAGCGAGCGCGAGCTGGCGATCGGCAACCAGATCCTCAAGGAAATCGAGGAACGCGCGCAGTTCATGGTCAACGTCGGGCTGGATTATCTGACGCTGGGCCGCGCAGCGGGGTCGCTGTCGGGCGGCGAGGCGCAGCGCATCCGCCTGGCGACGCAGATCGGCAGCCAGCTTACCGGCGTGCTGTACGTGCTGGACGAGCCGAGCATTGGCCTGCACCAGCGCGATAACGGCCTGCTGATCAAGGCGCTGGAGAATATGCGCGATCTGGGCAATACCCTGCTGGTGGTCGAGCACGATCATGAGACGATGCTCTCCGCCGACTGGATCGTGGACCTCGGCCCTGGCGCGGGCGAGCATGGCGGCTATGTGATCGCCGAAGGCACGCCCGCCGACATCATGCAACATCCCGATAGCATCACCGGAGCGTACCTCTCCGGGCGGAAGTGTATCCCCCTGCCAGCCGGGCGCCGCGCAGGCAATGGTCAGGAAATCGTGATTCGCGGTGCGCGCGAGAACAATCTCAAGAACCTCGATGTGAGCGTGCCGCTTGGCAAGCTGATCGTGATCACCGGCGTCAGCGGATCCGGCAAATCGACGCTGATGATCGAGGTGCTGTACAAGAAGCTGGCGCAGACGATCTACGGCTCGAAAGATCGGCCCGGCGCACACGACGAGATCGAGGGTCTGGAACAGATCGACAAGGTCATTCACATCGACCAGTCGCCAATCGGGCGCACGCCGCGCAGCAACCCCGGCACGTACACCAAGATGTACGACGCCATCCGCACGCTGTTTTCGGAGCTGCCGGAGAGCAAGATTCGCGGCTATACGCCGGGACGCTTCAGCTTCAACGTCAAGGGCGGGCGCTGCGAGCACTGTCAGGGCGAGGGCCAGCTCCGGATCGAGATGCAGTTTCTGCCAGACATCTACGTTCCGTGCGAGGTCTGCCATGGCGCGCGCTACAATCACGAGACGCTGCAAGTCAGGTACAAGGGCAAGAATATCGCGGACGTGCTGAATATGACTGTCAGCGAGGGGCTGGAGTATTTCCAGAATATCCCGACGATCCGCACCAAGCTGGAGACGCTGGCGGCGGTTGGCCTGGGCTATATCCGCATCGGCCAGCCCGCGCCGACGCTCTCCGGCGGCGAGGCGCAGCGCGTCAAGCTCAGCCGCGAACTGTCGAAGCGCGCTACCGGCCAGACACTCTATGTGCTCGACGAGCCATCGACCGGCCTGCACACCGCCGATGTCGCGCGCCTGATCGACGTGCTGCAATCGTTGGTGGACAAAGGCAACACCGTGCTGATCATCGAGCACAACCCGGACATCATCAAGGTCGCCGATCACATCATTGACCTCGGCCCGGAAGGCGGCGACGAAGGCGGCTACGTGATCGCCGAGGGCACGCCGGAGCAGGTCGCGCAGGTCAAGGCGAGCTTCACCGGGCGCTTCCTGGCGGACTATCTCGACTGGGCAGAGTGCAGCGAAGAGCGGCTGAGTGACCTGTCGAAAGAGACTGGCAGGTAGCTCGCAGCGCGGCCTCACCCCCTACCCCCGGCCCTTCAGCCCTGCGTATGGACAGACCAGGCACCGCTTCCAGGAGGGGAAAAACGCGCCGCTGCTTCGCGCAGCGGCACAAGCTTCCGGCGCTGATTTATTGCCCCACTGGCGTTTTGTGACAAAAGTCACAATTTCTACTGGATTTGGGGACTGTCTTCATCGCCTGTTCGTGCGTATTCTATGGGCGTGTGACAGCAGGCTGTGTGAGCCTCGCGCACGCGGGGCACCACACGATGGGACTGTGTTTCTCTTCTGCCTCCTTGATAAATTAATACCTTATTTTTGACGGTGGCCTGGGCCGCCAGGCGCGATGTGGACCGCGAAAAGCCGTCAACGAAATACCGCATCTGGCTGGGGAGTCTGGATGCGGTATTTTTGTTGAAGCGCGCCAAAGATGACAGCCCGCACCGATCTACATGTCACCTGTCACACGCCAAACTACGGAGATTCCCCTATTCTGTAGTCACGGCTAGCAAGCAAAATAGCTTTGTGCCTGTCAGAAGTATTCCTTTAGAAGTCACCATCCAGCAAGCGTAGAGTTGCGCCAGTGTTTTCCTCCTTGTGCTTCGGCGCCCGACCTTACCCGGTCGGGCGCTGAGGTTTTCCGGCGCGGTTACGCGCCGCCCGCCAGCATGTCGAGCGCCCAGGCGGCGTGCTCACGCACCAGCGGCGAGGCGTCCATCGTTGCCAGCCGGTCGAGCGCCGGGGCGAACTCCAACAGGCCGCTGTTCCCCGCCGCGACGCAGGCGTTGCGCGCCAATCTCTCGCGCTTGATCCGCAGCACGGGTGACCCGGCGAACCGGGTGCGGAAGCCCTCGTCGTCGAGCGCCAGCAGATCGGCGAGCGGCGGCGCGGCGCGGTCGAGACTGGCGGGATAGAACGCCCGCTCCGCGGCTGGCTGCACGAAGCGCGTAAACGGGCAGACTTCCTGGCAGATGTCACAGCCGTAAACCCAATTACCCATCAACGGGCGCAGATCGACCGGAATAGCATCCTTCAGCTCGATTGTCAGATAGCTGATGCAGCGTCGCGCGTCCAACCGGTACGGCTCCGGCAGGGCGCCAGTTGGACAGGCGGCCAGGCACCGCGTGCAGGTGCCGCACATTGTGGCGCGGTGCGGCGCGTCGTAGGCGTCGAACGGCAGCGTCGTCAAAAGCTCCCCCAGGAAGCGGTATGAGCCGCGCCGGGGGTGGATCAGCATTGTGTTCTTGCCGATAAATCCCAGCCCGGCCT
>JADLHR010000538.1 GCA_020848665.1 Anaerolineae bacterium | reverse complement strand
TGAATGCCCCGGTTCGGATCGCGGGTGATGCTGGCAGCAATATCAGATGCGAAATTAGGGGAGGCCATCCCGACGACGCCGTAGCTCTGCAGCGCGGCATGGCTCGCCAGAGTCGCAATCGCGCTGGATGAAATCTCGATGATTCCGTGTGGCGTTTCGCTGATCGTCATTCGTCTGTCGCTTCCGTCTCGCGGGTGTACGGAGTCACGAGTGCCTGAGCAGCGCGACGGTCTGTCGCGGCGCCAAGGTGGCCCTATTCTATCCGCCATGTCGCCTGAATACTAGGGCGGGTGGTTGCGCGGCTCCGGGTGTCACCAGCGTGCATTGCCCCAAACAACCCTTGCTTAACCCCCATCGTTGTGGTAGCATGGCGCCCGTCTATTTGAGCAGAATGCCCGAGGTATCTCTCATGGCCAAGTGCGAAGTGTGCGGCAAGACGCCGCAATTCGGACATAACGTCAGTCACTCGAACCGGCACACGAAGCGACAGTTCTTGCCGAACATTCAGCGCATTAAGGTCCTGGAAAACGGGCGCCTGGTGAGCAAGAATCTGTGCGCCAAGTGCATCCGCACGCTGAGCAAGGACGCCAAGCTCGACTGAGTGCGGCTGTTTTTTCGCCGAAGCGGCGCGAGAACGATCCCAATGATCCACGAGAGCCAGCGCACGCTGGCTTTTTGTGTTCTCAGCAGCCGGAATGCGCCTTCAGCGCAGCGCCGCGCGAATCGCTCCCATTGCCGCCGCGATGCCTTCCGGCGCGCCGAAGATCGCCGTGCCAGCGACCAGCACGTTCGCACCGTGCGCCACGACCTGCGGCGCCGTGTGCGCATCAATACCACCGTCCACTTCCAGATCGATCACGCGCCCGGCGGCCTCGATCATCTGGTGAATCTCGCGCAGCTTGGGCAGCGTCTCCGGAATAAACGACTGGCCACCAAAGCCGGGGTTGACTGTCATCACCAGCACCATCTCGACAAACGGCAAAATCTCCTTGATCGCGACGGCTGGAGTGTGCGGGTTGAGCGCGACCGCCGGACGTACACCCGCTTCGCGGATTTGCTGCACGACGCGGTGCAGGTGCGGACAGACTTCGACGTGCACCGAGATCAGATCCGCCCCGGCGCCAGCAAAGGCCGGGATATGCTTCTCCGGCTCGACGATCATCAGGTGCACGTCGAGGGGCAGGGCGGTCACGCGGCGCGCAGCGGCGACGATCAGCGGCCCCATGGTGATGTTCGGGACGAAGCGCCCGTCCATGATGTCGATATGGATATAGTCAGCGCCAGCAGCTTCGGCCTCGGCAATCTGCTCGCCAAGACGAGTGAAGTCGGCGGCCAGAATTGACGGCGCAATACGAATTAGTGAGGGCACAGCGATCTCCTTACAGCGCGCGCCCTGCTTACACCAGCAGAGCGCGCAGCCAACAGGCGCGCCTGACCGGCGCGGTCAGCTAATCCTTATCCCCCAGGCGCTGATCGACGATCTTCTTAAACGGATCGGCGCCGGGCTTGACCAGCACTTCGCGCGTGCGGCCTCCGCTGGTCGCCTCACCGATAATGCCCAGCTGGTGCAGCAGGTCCATGATGCGCGCTGCGCGCGGGTAGCCCAGCCCCAGACGCCGCTGGATCAGCGAAGCGGATGCTTCCTGCTCTGCAATGACGACCGCGATCGCTTCTTCGAGCATCGGGTCGGTCTCTGAGAGGACCTCGCGCCGCGTCAGGCCGCGTTCCCAGGGAGGCATGCTGTGCGGCTCGGCGCGGCCTTCGCGGAGCGCGTCTTCGTGCCAGCGTGCCCAGTATTCCACGACGGCGTTGACTTCTTCATCCGAGATGTAGCAACCCTGCAGGCGGCGCGGCCCAGCGGCGTCCGGCCCCAGGAACAGCATGTCGCCGCGTCCCATCAGGCTCTCAGCGCCGCCGTAGTCAAGGACGACGCGCGAATCGACGCCCGAAGCGACTGCGAACGACACGCGTGCCGGGAAGTTCGCCTTGATCAGCCCGGTGATCACGTCGACGCTGGGCCGCTGCGTGGCGACCATCAGGTGCATTCCGACGGCGCGCGCCATCTGGGCCAGCCGCGTCAGGGCGCGCTCAGTTTCGTCCGGGCGCTGCATCATCAGGTCACCAATCTCGTCGATGATGATCACGATGTAGGGCAGATGCTCGCTCTGGCGGCGCTTGCCGAGCGCGCGGTTGTAAATCTCGATATTGCGCGCCGCTTCCTGTTCCAGCAGCTTATAGCGCCGGTCCATCTCGCGCGTTGCCCAGCGCAGCACCTCGATGATCCGGTCCAGCTCGGTCTCGACTGGGCCGAGCAGGTGCGGCAGCCCGTTGAAGCGTGACAGCTCGACCATCTTCGGATCGAGCAGCACCAGCTTAAGCCGTTCCGGCGCGTTATTCAGCACAAAGGAGGCCGTCATCGCCGCCAGCATGATCGACTTGCCCGAGCCAGTGGTTCCGGCGATCAGCAGATGCGGCATGGTCGCCAGGTCCGCCACGAATGGATCGCCGGACACGTCGCGGCCCAGCGGGAGCGCCAGCGGACGCTCGCGCTTGCGATAGTACGCTTCGGACTCAATAACCGGGCGCAGCGCGACCGTGCTCGGCTGCCGGTTCGGCACTTCAACGCCGACGTACGAGTGGCCGGGCACAGGCGCCTGGATCCGCAGGCGCCTGGCTGACAGAGCAAGCGCGAGGTCGCCGTTCAGATTTGCGATCTGGCTGACGCGCACGCGGTTGAGCACCGTCTCGCCATCGGCGCTGACCGACTCGGTGTACGGTGAGACGGCATACTGCGTAACGGTCGGGCCAACCTTCACGTCGATGACTTCGACCTCGACATCGAAATCAAGCAGCGTGTTCTTGATGATGCGCGCGTTGGTGTTGACCTCCTCCTCAGTGGGCTTGTTCAGCTCCGTATCGCTGAGAAGGTCCAGAGGAGGCAGCAGCGGGTCGCGCTCGCCGATCTTTTTCCGATCCTGAAAGTCTTCGACGGTGAAGAATCGCTCGCCTGGCTCGCTTGGGCTGGCGTCTGCCGGCACGCTGGCGACTGGACGGCTGTCGCGCTCCGGCAGGCGCGGAACGATTGATGACCGCTCGCCCGGCTCGCCCGGCGCGATCAGGCTGCGCCCGTTAGAGGCGCCCATACTGTCGCGCAGGTCCGCGATCAGTTTCGCGCGCTCACTTTTGGACAGGCCGCTGCCTGAACCGTTGCCTCGCCGCCGTGCATCAGGGCCAGGGGACGTATCCGCGCCGGGTTCCGGCGGCCTGAGCGGCGCGGTCCAGCGGTCGGGGAGCGCCGGGGACTCGGTTTGTCCATCCGCGCGTGGCACAATCGACGGCCGGCTGTACGGAATCCGTGCGCCGCCGGGAAGGTCTGGCCGATCCAACGGTCCTGCGTCGGGCTGCTCCGGACCAGTAAGGCGCGGATCGTCGGGCGGGGTGTTCAGCCGGTCCAGCGCGGCGCGGACGCGGCCCTGGAGCCAGACGTTCGCGCGCAGCAGGTGTCGCCCGCGCAGCCCGGTCGCCAGGATCAGGCCGGCGAGCAGCAAAATGCTAAAGAGCAGAATCGCCGGAGTGCGACCCAGCTCAAGGGCCAGTTCGCTGATCGCCCAGCCGAGATAGCCGCCGCCGCCGCCCTCGCTGGCGAGCACGCGCGGCTCTGGATCATCCGCCGCGATGTGCAGCAGCGCCGTCCAGGATGCGAAGGCGATCTCGAACGCCACGA
>JADLHR010000537.1 GCA_020848665.1 Anaerolineae bacterium | reverse complement strand
GCGCGAAGAACCGAGCGCGGGCGTCGTGAGCCACATGCGCGGGCTGACCATCGGCTATTTGCCGCAGCGCCCGCAGCTTACCAGCGATCGCACGCTGTGGGACGAGATGATGACCGCTTTCGCCGATCTGCGTGCGCGCGAGGCGCGGCTGCACGACCTGGCGCACGAGATGGGCGAAGCCGAGGGTGACGCGCTCGACGCGATCATGGCGCGCTATGGGCAGCTTGAGCACGACTTCGAGCGCGATGGCGGCTACACCTACGAGACGCGCACGCGCCAGGTGCTGCACGGGCTGGGCTTCGCGCCGGACGATTACACCATGCCGCTGGCGCACCTCTCCGGCGGCCAGCAGACCCGCGCCCTGCTCGCCCGCCTGCTGCTCGAAGCGCCCGACCTGCTGGTGCTGGACGAGCCGACTAACCACCTGGACATCAACGCTGTCGAGTGGCTCGAAAACTTCCTGAAAACGTGGGCTGGCGCGCTGCTGGTCGTCAGCCACGACCGCTATTTCATGGACCACGTCATCGGCACGATCTGGGAGATGGAATGGGGCCGCGTCGAGGTCTATCGCGGCAACTACAGCCACTACGTCCAGCAGCGCGAAGCGCGCCACGAGCGCATCATGAAGGAATACGAGGCGCAGCAGGAGTTCATCGCCAAAGAAGAAGACTACATCCGCCGCAACATGGCCGGGCAGAACACCGCCCAGGCCAAAGGTCGCCTGCGCCGCCTGGAGCGTCTCAAGCGCGATAACCTGATCGCGCCGGTGCGGCGCCTGCGCAATATCCACCTCAGCCTGAAAGCCGACCTGCGCAGCGGCGAAAAGGTCCTGATGACGAACGGATTGGTGATCGGTTACGACCCCGCCGAGCCGCTGGCCGAGGTGCCGGATATCACGCTGTACCGCCGCGAGGTTGCGGCCCTGATCGGCCCCAACGGTGTCGGCAAAACCACCCTGCTGAAGACGCTGCTGCACGATCTGCCGCCGCTGAAAGGCGCGGCGCGGCTGGGGGCGGCGGTCGAGCCGGGCTATTTCGCGCAGGCGCACCAGGGGCTGAACCCGGACAACAGCGTGCTGGACGAGCTGCTCGGCGTGCGCAACCTGCCGCTAAGCGAGGCGCGCAACTATCTCGCCTCGTTTCTGTTCACCGGTGACGACGTGTTCCGCCCGGTGGCGACGCTCAGCGGTGGTGAGCGCGGGCGGCTGGCGCTGGCGAAGCTGGCGCTCGACGGCGCGAATTTCCTGCTGATGGACGAGCCGACCAATCACCTCGACATCCCCAGCCAGGAAATCCTGCAGGACGTGCTGGCCGGGTTCGACGGCACGATCCTGCTCGTCAGCCACGACCGCTACCTGATCGACGCGCTGGCGACGCAGATCTGGGATTTGCAGCCCAGCGGCATGACCGTCTTCGAGGGCGCCTACCAGGACTATCTCGACGCGCGCCAGGCCGCCCGCGAGCGCAGCGAGGTCCGCCCTGGCGCGCGCCCTGAGCCTCGCGCCGAGGCCCGCCACGAAACCGGGCGCGTCGAGGTTGCGCGAGCGGAGTCCGCGCCGCCGCGCCGATCGTCTGGCAGCGACCTGTCCGCCTACGAGCGCCGCCGCCGTCTGGCGCGCGTCGAGCAGCACGTCAACGCGCTCGAAGTGCGCCTGGTAGACCTGTCGGGCGAGCTGGGTGACGCCAGCGCTGCCGGAGACGTGGACCGCGTGCGCGCGCTGGGCGAAGCCTACACCGCTGCTGAAGCCGAACTCAACGCTGCGCTCGAAGAATGGGAACACCTGATGGCGTAACGCGCCGTTCGCAGGCAGGAGACGCCTTTGGATCACGCCCTCATCAGCCTCGCCAGCATCATCGTTTTGGGAATCGGCGCGCAGTGGCTCGCCTGGCGGCTGCGGCTGCCGTCGATTTTGCTCCTGCTGCTGGCGGGGTTCCTCGCTGGGCCGGTCGCGGGGTTTATCGAGCCGGATGAACTGCTGGGCGATACCCTGTTTCCGATCGTATCGATCTCGGTCGGCGTTATCCTGTTTGAAGGCGGGCTGACGCTGCGCCTGAGCGACATCGCCGGAATGCGGCGCGTCGTCTTCCGGTTGATCACGGTCGGCGCGCTGGTGACCTGGGTCGTTGTCGGCCTGGGCGCGTACATCATTGCCGGCCTGAGCGGCGAATTGTCCGTGCTGCTCGGCGCGATCTTCATCGTCACCGGCCCGACGGTCGTTATCCCGCTGCTCAAGCACGTCCGCCCGGCCGAGCCAGCCGGATCGATCCTGAAATGGGAAGGCATCCTGATTGACCCGGTCGGCGCGACGGTGGCCGTGCTGATCCTGGAGGCGCTGCTCGCGGGGCGGCTGGGCAACGGCGCGCTCGGCCCGATCCTGGCCGGGATGTCTAAGACGCTGATCGTCGGCGTCTTCTTCGGCCTGTTGGGCGCTGGTCTGCTGATGCAGCTTTTCAGGCGCTACTGGGTGCCAGAGGAGCTGCAAAACCCGTTTGCGCTGATGACCATCGTCGGTCTGTTTGCGCTGTCCAACGAGTTACAGGCGGAGTCTGGCCTGCTGACAACGACGGTGATGGGGATCACGCTCGCCAACCAGCGCCAGATTTCCACGCGGCATCTGTCGCAGTTCAAGGAAGATGTTGGCGTGCTGCTGCTGTCGAGCCTGTTCATTGTGCTGGCCGCCCGGCTGGAGCTGGAGCAGCTTTCCGACATCGGCGGGCGCGCGCTGGCGTTTCTGGCGCTGCTGATCTTCGTCGCCCGCCCGCTGACGGTGCTGGTCTCGACGCTCGGCTCACCGCTGAGCTGGCGCGAGCGCGCATTTATCGCCTGGATCGCGCCGCGCGGGATCGTGGCGGTGTCGGTCGCTTCGCTGTTCGCGCTGCAACTGACGCGCGCCGAGGTCCCCGGCGCGGAGAGCCTGGTCCCGATCACCTTCCTGATGGTCGTCGGAACGGTCGTGATCTACGGCCTGAGCGCCGGGCGGGTCGCGCGCGGGCTGGGGCTGGCCCAGCCGCAGGCGCATGGCATCCTGCTCGTCGGAGCGCACGCGTGGGCGCGGGCGATCGCGCAGGCGCTGGTCAGCGCGGGCCGCGAAGTGCGCCTGGTCGACACCAACTGGCAGAACATCAGCGCCGCCCGCATGGACGGTCTGGAAGCGGTCTACGCCAGCGTGCTGTCCGATCATGCGCTGGACGAAATCGATCTGGCGCGGATGGGGCGGCTGTTCGCGCTGACGTCGAACGACGAGGTGAACTCGCTGGCGGCGCTGCGATTCGAGGACTACTTCGGGCGCAGCAACGTCTTCCAGCTTCCGATGCACCAGGACCCTTCCGGCCGCCGCCAGCTCAACCTGGCGCAGCACGGGCGCTGCCTGTTCCAGCCCGGCGCGACCTTTGACACCCTGGAGCGACGCTTCGCCGCCGGGGCGGTGATCAAGAAAGTCAGGCTGACCAAAGAGCACGACTTTCAGGATTTTCGCAAGGCATACGGCGAGAGCACGCTCCCGTTGTTTGTGATCGACGGCAACGGCGAGATGAAAGCTTTCACCACCGATCAGAGCCTCGCGCCGCGCGCCGGGCAGACGGTGATCGCGCTGGTTGATCCAATCGACCCGGCCCTGCCGGAGACCGCCCGCGCGCAGGAAGCGCGCGCCCTCACCGCACCGGAGAGCGCGCGCTGAACCGGCCCCGCTCCATGTTTCATTCGACCCGGTCAGAACGTTCTGCGCCGGTTTTTTAGCCGCTGCGCCGGGCGGTTCGCGGGCCCGAATCGCGTCTCAAGAACGGGCCGAAACGGGCCTGCCGAGTCCGTGCCGAGTCCATTTTACGGCGGCGAAAGCGCAGCTCGAAAAGCACCACATGCGGCGGCAGTTACGCGCTGATCACCCCCGTATATAGAGGCAGAAACAGCCGGTTAAAACACCTGTTCGAGGCATGATCAGGTTTTGGAGCATCCTGGTGACGGGGTTAGACTCCGCAGGAATAGAGAGTTCGAGACACGTTCTGGACCGCATCCGAAGTGACCGTTGAGTCGAGTGAGGCTGGAAGAGACCGTGCACCGTCAACTCATCTTGATCTGCCATGACGCCCAGGGACATCTCGCCAATGGCGACCGTCGGGGGGTGCAGCGCGTGCTGACGCAGGCGCCCTACGTGATCGATCTGCAAGCCGCCGGTCAGGATGGCTTCGAGATACTCTGCGCCGACGCGGGCCGGGTGTGGCTCCACGCGCCGGGGCTGGAACATCCGGGCGCCTTCCGCCGCATGGCGCTGGAACTGGACAGCGACACGCCGAGCGACGATGTGCTCAGGCTGGTGCTCGACCTGATGCGTGCGGGGAATTTCGGGCTGATGACCAGCCTCGGCGCGCACCAGTTTATTGTCTCGCGCCCGCAGCAGGTGATCAGCTTTCCCTGGCTGCCGCAGCCCCCGGTGCTGGTCCGCACCATCCGCGATCTGGGCCAGTCGCTGGACACGGTGGCGTAGAGAGCAGCCAAGAACAGCTAAGATCAGCAAGGATCAGCTAAGATCAGCAAAAAAAGCAGCGAGGAACCGTCTTTCGGCTCTTCGCTGCTTTTAGCTGC
>JADLHR010000536.1 GCA_020848665.1 Anaerolineae bacterium | reverse complement strand
GGATGCTGGCGATGCGCCGCCTGCGCAAGCTGATCACCGGGACCGCGCCAGACGTAGCTGTCAAGAATACGCTGTACACCTCGGTGGTGGCGCGGGCTTCCACCTAAGATTCCTGTTTTCGCCCGGCGCTGTTGCGCGCTCTGGCATCCTCGGTTGTTCCTCGGCTTCCCTAACTGCCCCCTGCCCCGCGTGCGAGCATCCAAAAGGCGCGCTGGGCCGAGACACAGAACCGTTCTCTGAGGTTGTATTGAGCACCTATCCATAGAAGCTCAGCGCGGGGGTGCATGTCGTCAGAATAAATGCCTGACTGCTCGACACAACGCGAGTTAAAATAGAAGCATCTCGCCCAACTCAGCGCCAGGAGACAACCATGCGGCAGAACATACTCTACACCGATGAAGGTGGCTACTGGATCGCGGAATACCCTGGCCTGCCGGGCTGCATCAGCCAGGGCGAGGCAAAAGAAAAAGCGATTGAGAATATCATGGACGCGAAATCACGGATGCGAAATGAGCTATAAACTACGGTTCGCGGGGAGCGTGCTTGCCGCGCTGCTGGTGTTGACTTCGATCGTTCCGGCGCTGGCGCAGGAAGGCGATATCGCGCTGGCGCCCTTCACCAGCGAGACGTTCGGCGTTCAGGGCGTCGTTCCGGAGGGGTGGAGCGAGGCCGGACCGGGCGTCTACGCGCGCGGACAGGGCGCGACCGATCTGACCCGCCTGATCATCCAGGCCGCGCCCGGCATGACAGCGGACGCGCTGGCAGGCGTGCTGCGCGGACAGCTTGGTCTCGACGCGCTGCCCGACACCGCCGGTACGGTGGCGACGGACGACTACACCTGGACGCTGTACGAGATCAGCGTCGCAACAGCCGGGATGAACATCCGGGTTGACCTCGCGCTGACTGAGAACGAGACGGGCGCGACGCTGGTCCTGCTGCAAGCTCTAGATGTCGATTACGACGCGCTGCACGAGTCCGTCTTTCTGCCGGTGGTTGAGGCGCTGGCGCCCATCGGGACAGAGAGCGCGGGTGAAGGTGAGCGGGCTGGCAGCGGCTCCGTCTACGAGGACCCGGCGGGGCGCTTCAGCGTGCCGATCCCGACCAGTTGGAGCGCCGAGGAGCGCGACGGCTACGCGTACCTGTACTCGCCCGGCGAGCTGCTCAATGTTTCGATCCTGGTGGCCGAAACGGGCGACATCAAACAGGCGCTCGCCGACGCCTGGGCGATTGTCGATCCTGGGTTTGACCAGGAGATCGTCGATACCACCGTGATTCCAGCCTCGATGCTCGACGCGTTCGTCCTGTATACCTACAAGGTCGGTGACGGCCAGGATTTTATCGTCCAGGTCGAGGTGCGCGTGCACGAAGGGCTGGCATATGTCCTGATCTTCCACGCGGACCTGACCGAAGCCCAGCAGCGCCAGGCCCAGATTCAGATCATCGACAGCGGATTTGAGATCGCGGCGCTGGAAAAAATCGACCTGTCCGGGGCGGAAGCCCTGCCGCTGACCGCCGACTTTATCGCGGAGCTTGAGGCGTACATCGAGACGGCGCTGGATACCTACCTGACGCCGGGAGTGGCGGTGGCGATCGTGCGCGGCGGCGAGATCGTCTACGCCAACGGGTTCGGCGTTCGCAATCCTGAAGGTGACCCGGTCACACCGGAGACGCGGATGCTGATCGGCTCGACCACCAAGACCATGACCACGCTGCTGATGGCCCAGGCGGTCGATGAAGGCGCGTTCACGTGGGATACACCCGCCGTCGAGATATTACCCTCGTTCGCCGTCGCCGATCCGGACGTGACGCAGCGGATCACGATGGAGCACCTGGTCTGCGCCTGCACCGGCGTGCCGCGCCGTGACCTGGAAATGCTGTTCAACGCGAACGATCTGAGCGCCGAAGAGGTGATCGAGTCGCTCTCGACCTTCCGCTTCTTCACCGGCTTTGGCGAGGCGTTTCAGTACAGCAACCAGATGGTCGCTGCGGCGGGCTACCTCACCGCGCTGGCGGAGGGCGGCGAGTATGGCGCGCTCTACGCGGACTATGTCGCTCTGATGGAAGAGCGCATTTTCGAGCCGCTGGGCATGGACAGCACCACGTTTTCGTTCGAGGAAGCTGTCACCAGCGACAACGTCGCGCAGCCCTACGGGATGTACCTTGATTTCTCGTTTGAGCCGATACCCTTTGCGGACGAAGAATTCTGGCTGGAGCCAATCGCCCCGGCGGGCGCGGCCTGGTCAACCGTCTTCGACCTGGCGAATTACATGATTATGGAGCTGAATGAGGGCGTCACCGTCGATGGCACGCGTATCGTCTCCGCCGAAAATCTGGCGCATACCTGGCAGCCGCAGGTGCCTATCTCCGCCGCAGACGACTATGGGCTGGGCTGGATCGTCAGTGATTTGAACGGCCTGAAAATGCTCAGCCACGCGGGCAACACCTTCGGCTTCACGTCGGAGTTCGCCTTTCTGCCAGAGCACGACCTGGGCGTGGTGGTCCTCGCCAACCAGCGGGTTTCACTCCTGCCGGGCGCGATCGGGATGCAGTTGTTCGAAATGCTCTTTGAGCAGCCGCTGACCGCTGACGCGGAGCTGCAATTCGCCTTCGGCCAGATGCGGAACCAGTTTCTCGAAATCGGCAAGCAGATCGCACCGGCGGCAGACCCGGCAATCGCCGCCCGGTTGACCGGCTCGTTCGTCAACGCGGCGCTGGGCGACGTGACGATCCGCCTGGCCGAGGACGGGATGCTGCTGCTCGACGCCGGTGAGTTCCAGTCGGAGCTGTGGCACTATACCGGCGAAGAACAGGCGGCGGACGAGGAGTCGGTCACCTTCATCATCTACGATCCGCCGCTGGCCGGGTCGAGCCTGAGCTTCACACCGGACGAAGACGGCGTGTACCAGATGACGCTGGGCGAAGGCGTCAACGAGTACGTCTTCGAGCGCGTGGAATAGCTGCGTGCTGACCGCTTCACCTCACCCCCGCTCGACGTGGCGAGGCCGGGGGTGAGGTCAGCCAGCGGGCAGCCTGACGCACCCGCCACGACATAGCAATTTTCCGCCGATCGTGCTATCACTATCGGTGGGCCGTCAGATATTTTGGAAAACGGTAGCGATATGGTTGATTTTGCACCGCCTCCAATAACGCTTGAGGATGTGGCGAGGCACGCGGGCGTTTCCAAAGCGACCGTTTCGCGCGTCGTCAACCGGAACTACGGCGTGTCCGAGCCGCTGCGACAGCGCGTGATGCAGGCTATTCAGGCCCTGGGCTACCAGGCTGAGCGCCCGGCGCACCGTCTGCGCGGCGCGGCTGGCGAGATCGTCGGCGTGATCGTCCCCGACATCCAGAACCCCTACTTTACGACCGTTGTGCGCGGGATTGATGACCTGGCCCACAGCTACCAGTTGAGCGTCCTGCTGTGTCACACGGGTGACCATCCTGCCAAACAGGACGCCTACATCAGGATGATGATGATGGAGCGCGTCGCGGGCCTGATCCTTGCGCCGTCGTTCGGCATCACGCGCGACCCGCTTCAACAGCTTGCGCAGTTTGGGACGCCGGTCGTCCTGATCGACCGCTCAGTCAGCCACCTGCGCTTCGACACGGTCATTGTGGACAATGTCCAGGGCGCGTACCAGGGCGTCAGGCACCTGATCGACCAGGGCTGCCAGCGGATCGCGTTTGTCGGCGGCGATCTCCAGCTTAGCCCAGGGCGCGAGCGGCTGGCCGGGTATCAGCAGGCGCTGGCCGATCACGATCTGCCGTCCGACCCGGCGCTGATCCGGATTGAGCACTTCAGCGTCGAGAGCGGGCGCCGCCTGACCCGCGCTCTGCTCAACCGCCCCCAACCTCCGGATGCGATTTTCGCCGCAAGCAATTCGCTCAGCATGGGCGTGCTCAAAGCTGTGCGCGAGGCGGGGAGCCGCATTCCGGCGGACCTCGCCGTTGTCGGCTTCGACGATGTTCCCTGGGCCGACGATCTGTTCATCCCGCTGACCACCGTCACGCAGCCGGCCTACGAGGTGGGACAGGAGGCCGTGCGGATGCTGCTCCGGCGACACAGTGAGCCTGCCGCGCCGGTCCGCACTGTCACGCTGCCTACCGCGCTGACCATCCGTGAAAGCTGCGGCGCGGCGCGGCGGGCGGAAAATGTGCGCACGGGCTGACCGTCGCCCGGCGCAGCGTGCGAAAAACACCCCCTGCT
>JADLHR010000535.1 GCA_020848665.1 Anaerolineae bacterium | reverse complement strand
CTTGCTGGTGACCCCGAGAGGACTCGAACCTCTAACCAATTGATTAAGAGTCAACTGCTCTGCCGGATTGAGCTACGGGGCCAGTCCTGACGCGATGAATTTTACTCGAAATCCTGCGTCCGGTCAACGGTCAGTCGGCAGAAAAATCGTGCGCGGCGTCGCCGAGCATCGCCTGCCGCTGCCTTACGGAACCTGAAACGAGCGCCGCTCCCGCGCTGCCGTTTTTCGCGTTAAGATCAGGGCAAGGGTGGCTCTGCGCTGGCGAGGCGATGATGAAGACAATTCTTCTGGTTGAGGATGATGATACGCTCCGCAAGACGCTGGCGTACAATCTCTCGAAAGACTACAAGGTCGTTCAGACCGGCGACGGCGAAGAAGCGCTCGCCCTGGCGCGCAAGAAAATGCCCGATCTGATCGTGCTGGACGTGATGCTGCCGTCGATTGATGGCCTGACGGTCTGCCGGATTATCCGCAACGAGTCGGATGTGCCGATCATTATGCTCACCGCGCGCGGCGGTGAGGTTGACCGTATTGTCGGGTTTGAGATCGGCGCGGATGATTACATTGTCAAGCCGTTCAGCCTGGGCGAATTTCTGGCGCGCGTGCGCGCGATGCTGCGCCGCACGCCTGCTGCCCGCGCCGTGGTGGACAGGCTCGAAGCCGGCGGCCTGACGCTGGACCTGATCGCCCGGCGCGCGACACAGGGCGGCGTCGAACTGCGGATGACGCATAAGGAGTTTGATCTGCTGGCGGCGCTGATGCGCAATCAGGGCGCGGTCCTCTCGCGCGATCTGCTGCTGGAGCGCGTGTGGGGCTATGATTACCCTGGTCAGACCAAGACGGTTGACGTTCACGTGCGCTGGCTGCGCGAGAAGATCGAAGCTGATCCGTCGAACCCGCAGCGCATTGTCACTGTGCGCGGCGTGGGCTATCGCTTCGAAGGCTGACAGATAACCGATGAGCAGCGAAATCACGGTTCTGGCGCTGGCGCTCGCGGCTGGGCTGCTGGCCGCGCTGGCGCTGGCGTTCCGCCGTGTGCGCGCGCTGGAGCGCCAGATCGCCGCCGGAAGTCCCCTCCACGCTGAGGCCGAGCGCGTGCTTCAGCGGCAGGAAGCGGTGCTCAAGGCGGTTGACGAGGCAGTACTGGTGCTCGATCCGCCCCCGATCATCTTCAATGCCAACCCGGCAGCGGAGGCCCTGTTCGGGCGGGCAGCTGCCGGCGAGGCGCTGATCCAGGTCGTGGACAGCCCGGCGCTGGTCGAGCTGGTCGAGGCGGCGCGGCTGGTGCGCGGCGAGGGGATGGAGCGGCGGGTTGAGTTCGGCCAGCGGATTTTGCACGCGCGCGCGGTCACGCTGCCCGGCAGCGGCGATCAGGGAGTGGTCCTGACGCTGCGCGACGTGACCGAGATGCAACGTCTGGAGCGCGCGCGGCGCGAGCTGGTCTCCAATGTATCGCACGAGCTGAGCACGCCGATCACTGCGATCGGGCTGCTGGCGGACACGCTGCTGGATATTGCCGACCGGGAAAAGCCAAAGCGCCTGCGCAAGATGGTCGGCGACATCAAGCGCGAGGTTGATACTCTGACGCAGTTGGTGCAGGAGATGCGCGATCTGTCTCTGATCGAGTCCGGCCAGATGCCGGTGCGCCTGACGCCGACCCGGCTGCTGGACACGGTGCAGGAAAGCGTCAAGCCGCTCGAGGCGCTGGCCGAGAGCAAACGGCAAACGATCGATGTGACGGTGCCGGACGATCTGATCGTGCTGGCCGACAGCTTCCAGCTTCAGCGCGCGCTGAAGAATATTCTGCACAACGCGGTCAAGTACGCGCCGGAACGCGGTGAGATCGAGGTTTCGGCCAGCCGCTCCGGCGACGAGGCGATTATCGCCGTGCGCGACGATGGGCCGGGGATCGCCCGTGAGGACCTGCCGCGCATCTTTGAACGTTTCTACCAGGCCGACCGCGCCCGCCGCAGCGGGACCGGCCTGGGGCTGGCGATTGTGCGCCATATCGTGCTGGCGCACGGCGGGCGCGTGTGGGCCGAAAGCGCCGAAGGCGAAGGGGCGACCTTCTTCCTGGCGCTGGCGCTCGCTCAGCCGGAGCGCGATCAGCCGCCTGCTTGAGTTTTAGATTGGCTCGCTGTGTATCTCGGTCCAGCGATTGTACCGTTCGCGCAGCGCGCGCGTGAGCGGCCCAACCGCGCCGCCCGCGATTGGCTGGTCATCGATGTACGTGATCGGCACCACGCCGCGCCCGCTGCTGGTCAGCAGCGCCTCTTCGAAACGGGGAATGTCCCGCTGATTGGGCGCGTCCATTCGCACCGGCAGCAGATCGCGCGCGAGGTCCAGCACGGCCTTGCGCGTGATCCCGGCCAACACGCCTTCGCCTGCCGTGTAGAGCACCCCTGCTACGACCGCGTAGAAGTTGCTGGACATACCTTCCAGCAGGCGGCCATCCACGTCGCGCAGGATTCCTTCATATACATCAGAGGGCAGCGCCTCTTGCGAAGGCTTGCGTGCGGTCATCCAGGCGGTCGTCTTGGCGACCGGGTTGGCGCGCACCAGGGGCAGCGTCATCACGTGCGCTCCATCGCGCTGGACCGCCTCCGGCACCGGCTGATACGGCTCCAGCGCGAGGTAAAGGTACGCCGGATTTTCACGCGGGACTGTGATGCGAAATTTGGCGTCGGCGTACCCGGCCTCGTGCAGCGCGCCACGCAGCGCCGCCCGCAGCTGCTCGCGGTCGAGTTCCAGCGCGATTCCGCTCAGCCGCGCCGACTGTTCGAGCCGGTCGAGATGCGCGTCGAACAGCAGCGCGCGGTCACCGTGGAAGGTTCGCGCGACGGTGTAGACGCCATCCGGCTCCAGGCTGACAGCCGCTGCCAGCGACGGCGCGCGGTACGGCGTTGGAATGATTCCTTCGGGCGTGAGGATCAGGGTGGGGATCGGCGTGAAGGCGGTTTTGGACATCGGCGGATCATCCTGAATGCGTGTGGCGCGGGCGCTCACCCGCATATTGTAGCTGATCGCGTCCTAGCGTGGGAAGACCGCGATCACGCTCGGCAGACGGTCAAACGCGGGATAGAGATCGTCGGGGTTCTTGGCGTGATCGAGCACCAGACCGGTTGAGCGCCCGCCATCCAGCGCGAACGCGATCCGCACGTCAAGTTCGGCGCTCAGCAGCCAGTCCTGCGCGGCGCTGAAGCTCACCTCGCTCAGCGGCGTGACGATCAGCAGAATCCGGCCCGCGCCGTCCTGCGCGATGATCGTCCGGCGCGCAGGCACGTCGAACCCCTCGCCGCGTGGCGCGAGCACGGCGCCCGCCTCGATCAGCATCGGAAAAGATTGGACCGCGTGCCAGAGCGGCTCGCCCTGATACGGCTCGCTGACCAGCGAACGTACGCGCGGCCCGGCCTCAGTCACCTGAAACATGCCGCCAAAACCGCCGAACGACTGCCCATAAACCTGTCCCTCGCTGATCACCAACCCCAGCGCGCGGCTGGATTCGTCAAAAAAACCGCCGTTGACGATCACTGCCGCGCCGGGCAGCACCGCCCGCCAGTCGCTCAGAGACAGCGGCTCGCCGGGTCGATACGCGACCTGGAACATCGCGAAGGCAGGATCGATACGGATGATGATCGCCTGCGCGCCGAGCGATCCCTGGCCGGGGACTCGCGCAGTGCGCTGCTCGATGCCAGGGCGGACTATCTGCCAGCCGTCGCTGGCGACAGGCGTCGGAGCGAGGGTAGGCGACGGCGTTGGCGGGGCGACTGGCGCGCGTGTCAGCGTGCAGCCGGGCGCCAGCGCAAGCAGGCCGATCAGTGCGCCCCAGGCGAGCGCCGCCAGCGAAACGGGTCGCAAAGGGAGCGGCATGAGCTAGCCCTCGTCGTTCTCACGCGCATCGCTGTCGCGCCGCCGCTCCAGCAGGCGTGACGCCAGCGTGCCTTCTGCCGGGCCGGGTTTTTCGGGCGGCCTGACTTTTGGCGGAGCGAGAGGGTGTGTCGCTCTGGGGCGCAGCGGGCGCCGCCGGGCTGGATCCGGCTCTCCGGCGGACGGCGGCCGCGCCGGGCCGTCCGGGATGACTGGCGCGCGGGCGCGACCCTTGGCGTCCATCAGTCGCCCCATCCGCGCTGACTCGGTGGGTTCGAGCGCCTCGCGCGCGCCGAATATCCGGCTGCGCGCCGCCGCGAGGTCGCGCCGGGTCAGCACCAGCCGCCGCACGGCGACATCGAGCGGGAGCAGCAGCGTCGCGGCGAGCAGAAGAGACGGCCACAGCGGTTTGGCGGCGCGCTGCTGGTCGAGGTTGTGTGCGAATGCGCTCGCCGGGGCGCCGCCCAATGACCGGCCACCGGTCAGACGCGCGATGCTGTCCAGCAGCGCCAACGGTTCAGCAGGCGCGGACCCGGTCGTGTCCACCCGGTATTCGCTCGAATAGCTGAGCACCCATCCCGCCGTTTGCCGGACCTGCTGCGGCGTCAGTGCGCTGCCATCGCTCCCGGCCGATCCGGCGACGGTAATGAAATACGACCCTTCCTGCTCCGGCGTAAAGACCGCCTCGTAGTGGCCGGGTGCGGTCTGCCGCAGCGGGACGGTTACCGAGTCTAGCTGCGCGTTGGTCACCGACGCTTCGAGCGCCAGGCCGTTCAGGAAATCGCCCCGGCCGGTGCGCGCGTCAACGGTCAACACTGCTTCTTCGCCGCGCTCGACTACGTGCGCCTCGATGTTGCTGGTGCTGCCTTCGATGATCGACCACTGGACCGCCTGCGTCCAGAAGTCCGCGTAGCCGGGCCAGTCGATCCACTCAGCGGCCCAGCGCGCGCTGGCATCCGAGGTGAACGCCACCGCCCGGCCCAGGCCGTACTGCCACGCCGCCAGGATCGGGTCATCCTGCGGCCCGCGCAGGATGACTGTCGCGGTTTGCTTGGGCGTGGTGGCGATGTAGCCCAGCAACTCCGGCGCGCTGTCGATGCCCGCGATAATCGGGTGCTGGGCGCTGATCGCCGGGTGGAACGTCTCTTCTACGATATAAGCGCGGGTTGCCAGCAGCGTCTCGGCGGTGAAGATCGCCGGGATGGTCGAGACATCATACGCCAGGTGGAACTTGCCGCGCCCGGCGATGGCGACATCTTGCAGCCAGGGGGCGAAATCGCGCCCGATAGCGATCACCGAGGTCGTGACGCCGTAATCCTGGTACATCTGATCGACTGCTGGCACGATGCCCTCCGGGTCGGACCCGCCGTCGGTCAGCAGGATAATGTGCTTGAGATGCGAAGGATCATCACGCAGCACGCGGTCAGCGGACAGCAGTCCCTGGCGGATGCTGGTGCCGCCGCCGGGCCGCAGCGCGCCAACCCGCGCGCGCAGCTCGGCGCGCTTAGCCGCGTTGCCGACCTCCTGCAGATCGAGCACGTAGTAAGCGCTCACGTCGAACGATAGCACGCCGGTTCGATCGGTGTCCTGCAGCAGATCGAACGAGCGAATAACAGCTTCTTTCGCCAGCTCCAGGTTTGATACGCCGCTCGGTGCGGCGATCTCCATACTGCCGGAGCGGTCGATCACGAACAGCATCGTCAGCTGCGGGATACGCTTCTTGTCCCGAAGCTGCATCTCGACCGGCAGCGTTTCTTCCAGCGGCGTGTCGTAATAGCCGCCGACGCCGAAGCTCGACGGGCCGCCAATCACGACTAGCCCGCCGCCCAGATCGCGCACGTAAGCCTGTAAGTAGCGCATCCGGTCTACCGTCAGGTCCGCGCCGGAGACGTTCGCCAGGATCACGCTGTCGTAGCTGCTCAGCGGCGCGAGGCCGAGCGGCAGGTCATGCGGCCCCTGCTGCTCGACGACGAGACCGGCTTCTTCCAGCGCGGCGCGCAGCGAGGCGACTTCCTCGTCTTCGGTGGCGACCAGCAGCACGCGCGGCGGTCCGGTTACCTCGGTAAAGGCTGACAACTGGTTGTTCTGGTAGAAATTATCGGCGCCAAGCGGCTCGACCACCACGCGAAAATCGGCGAAGCCGGGCGCTGGGACCGCCAGGTTGGACAGCACATAGCTATTGGTCCCCTGGCGCAATTCGACTGCCTCGCGGTAAATAATCGCGCCTGAGGACAGAACGCGGATCTCGGCCATGCTGCCCGGCTGGCTGCTGGCGATCGTCACCGCCAGGTCGAACGCCTCGCCAGCATTGACCGACGCCGGCAGGCGCACGTCGGTGATCAGAACCTCCGGGCCAACCTGCTGCCCCACAGAATCGGGCGCGAGGAATACGTAGTCGATCTGGACGTTGGTCGCCGCCGCCAGCCGCGCTACCTCGGTTGAATCCCCGACGGTCTCGCGCCCGTCGCTCAGCACGACCATGCGCTTAGCCGTGTCCGCCGGGAACAGCGCCAGCCCCAGGCGCATCGCTTCAGCCAGGTCGGTATTGAGCCGGATCGGGTCCGATCCCATCTGCGCCAGCTCAAGCTGTTGGGTGATAGGAATTTCGACCAGCGCGTTCGCGCCGAAGACGATCACCGCCGCTTCGTCGTTGCGGCCCATCGCTTCAGACGCGCTCCGCACATAGTCGAGCGCCTGAGTTTGCAGATCAGGCGTGACGCTGTCCGACACGTCGATCAGAAACACGACCGCCAGCCGGTTCGCGGTGCGCTGCATTTGCAGCCCGGCCAGCGCCAGGACCAGCAGCGCCACGATCACCAGGCGAACGGCGAGGCCGAGCGTGTCACGCAGGCGGCGGTAGGCCAGGCGCGGCCAGCCGACCGCTACGAACACAGGCAGCAGCAGAAACAGCCAGAGCGCATCGGGACGCGTAAAGCTCATAGCCGGCGCCCCCCTCGCGGACTGGCGGACAGCGCCGAGCGAGAGCGCGCTCGTGCCGGGCGTTTCCACAGCGCGCTGAGCCGCTGGCGCAGACCACGCCGCCCGCCTCCAAGCCGGACGCTGGGCAGGCG
>JADLHR010000534.1 GCA_020848665.1 Anaerolineae bacterium | reverse complement strand
GTGCAGCGCGCGCAGAGCGGCAGCGGTGCGTCGTGAATGTGGAACGAGCGCGCCGCGATGCGGTGGCACACCGCGTAGCCGACCGCGCCCGCTTTGCCGAGCACGCCGGACGGCGTTGCGCCGAGCCAGATCAGTGTGATCAGGGCGGTGGTCACGATCAGCGCGCCGGTCAGCAGGCGTGGATAGGCGGCGGTCGGAGTGCGCGAGGGCGGCTGGCTGGAGTCGTGCATCGGCAAGGCGCTTTCTGAATAGCGGTCGGGATCGGATCGCAGCGGCTGGAGCGCCGGGGCGTGCTATAATGCCAGAACGAGCCGGTGGCTCACCTGAAGCGTAACATCCATGCCGGGCGGCGGCAAGCCCGGTGGAGGGGCCGATGCAATTCCTGATCACAGGCGGGGCCGGGTTCCTGGGGCACGCGCTGGCCCGGCGGCTGCTGGAAGACGGGCACGGCGTGCGCGTCGTGGACGACCTGAGCGCGGGCGATCCGGGGCGTCTGCCCGACGACGTGGTATTCGCGCGCGGCGATGTCAACGATGTGCCGCGCCTGTGGACGCTGCTGCAAGGCGTCGACTGCGTCTACCATCTCGCAGCGCGCGTCAGCGTGCCGGAGAGCGTCCGCTACCCGCGCGAGTACAACACCGTCAACGTCGGCGGGACGGTCAGCGTGCTCGAAGCCATGCGCGATGTCGGCGTCAAGCGGCTGGTCTTTGCTTCATCGGGCGCGATCTACGGCAACCAGGCGCACCAGCCGCTGCACGAGGCGCTGCCGCCTGACCCGCAGTCCCCTTACGCAGTCAGCAAGCTCGCCGCCGAGCACTACATCGACACAATCGGGCGGCTGTGCCAGGTTGAGACGGTCAGCCTGCGCGTCTTTAACGCCTATGGCCCTTTCCAGCAGCTCCCGAACGCGCACCCGCCGGTCGTCCCGCAGTTTATCTGGCAGGCGCTGGGCGGCGGATCGCTGGTGCTGCACAACAATGGCGCGCAGACACGCGATTTCGTTTATCTTGACGACGTGGTTGATGCGCTTGTTGCGGCGGCGACCGCGCCCGATGTAGACCGGCGGATCATCAACGTCGGCAGCGGCGTCGAAACCAGCGTCCGCGAGCTGGCGCTGGCGGTTGGTGAGGCTACCGGGCGCGAGGTACATCTGCTGAATGTTGGCGCTGAAAGTGGCGGCGTCAGCCGGATGTGCGCTGACCTGGCGCTGGCCCGATCTCTGCTCGGCTATCAGCCGAAGGTGTTTCTGCGCGAGGGCTTGCAGCGGATGGTTGCCCAGGATGTGCGCTTCGCGCGGCTGGTGGAGCGCGCGCGATCAGGCGCGGTCACATAGGTCACGCTTTGAGCTGAGTTGAGGAGGAGACGCGGATGAACACCCGTAGAATTTGGGCTGTCCTGCTGATCGTCGCGGCGCTGTTCGCGCCGCTGGCCCCGGCGAGTGCGCAAGGCTCGCCTGATTTTGTTGCCGCGATCGAAGCCGAAGACGCTATGGCGCACGTGCGCGCGCTGTCAGTGGCGATCGGCGCACGTCCGATGGGCAGCGAGGCCGAGGCGCGCGCCTCGGAGTATGTCGCCACAGCCCTGCGCGACTGGGGCTACACAGTTGAGCTTCAGGAGTTCGAGACGCTGCCGCCTGAGGCGGCGGACGAAGTAACCTCGCGCAATGTGATCGCGACGCGGCCCGGCGCCGGCGCGGAGCCTGCGATGGTTGTGGTCGGCGCGCACCTGGACTCGGTGGACGACGGGACGGGCGCGGGAGATAACGCTTCGGGAGTGGCGGCGCTGCTGGCGGCGGCGGAGGCGCTCCGTGATTTCGATCCAGCGCATACGCTCGTCTTCGTCGCGTTCGGCGCGGAGGAAGGCGGCGCGCCCAGCGGCGCGGAGGTATTCGTGGATTCGCTCGGCGAGGGCGCGGCCAGCATCCTCGCCATGATCAACATCGACTCGGTTGGCGTTGGCACGGCGCTCAACGTGTACGCGGGCGCCGAGATCGCGTGGCCGGAAGACGAGAATGCCGCGCCTGAGATCGCGGGCGGGCCGGTATGGGTGCGGGACCTCGCGCTCGATCTGGCCGCCGAGCTTAACCTGCCCTTCCAGACCAGCCCCGACGCGACCTGGGGCGGCTACACCGGCGACTGGAGCGATCACTATGCGTTTGTCGAAGCAGGTGTGCCGGTCGCCTATTTTGAGGCGTGGCTGTGGGACGGGGCTGCCGATCCCTGGTGGGGCCAGGAGACGCCCGAAGGCGACGTGATGCACACGCCGGGCGATGTCTACGCGGCGGTGATCCCGGCGCAGGTGGAGATGGCCGCCGAGCTGGTCGCCGCGACGACGGCGGCGCTCGCCAGCGGCGTCGCCGGGCCATAATGCTCCCGCGTGGCGGAGCCGCGTTTCCGTTGATAGTGCTGAGCGACGTTCTGCACTATAGTGTTCTGGCAGGATAGTGTCCTGGCATGAACAGCGTTCTGCGCGACTGCGTGTTTGGCAGCTGCTTATTTTTTCAGAGCACAAGGAGTAAACAATGAAGCGTTGGATCACACTGATCGCGGTTCTGCTGGCGCTTGCCTTGGCCGGTCCCACGCTGGCGCAGGGAGGAGAGACGCCGATTGCTTACGGCGATGCGGTCGAGGGCGAGATCACCGGCGCGCAATTCGAGGTCGCCTATCGCTTCTCCGGCGCAGCAGGCGATGTCGTGCACATCCGTCTAATTCCGGACGAGTCGGGCGAGCTTTACGAGCCGAGCCTGATTCTGCTGGACGCTGAGAACTCTCTGCTGACCTCGGTCGAAGGCTGGTACGAGGCCGAGCTGCTGACCGCGCTGCCTGCCGATGGCGATTACATCCTGCTCGCCAGCCGCACCGGCGGACGCACCGGCGAGAGCGCGGGAAAGTATATGCTGACGCTGAACCAGGTCGCCAACCTGGCGGCGGC
>JADLHR010000533.1 GCA_020848665.1 Anaerolineae bacterium | reverse complement strand
TAGTTTCGCAATCCCGGATCTCGGATTATGATTCCCGATGCAGGTTTGCCGGATCGATGTCGCAGGGAGCGTCAGGATGGCGGAGCGCAAGCCTTTGGTGCTTATCGCGGACGACGAACAGAACGCTGTCGTGCTGCTGACACGCATTTTCGAGCGCGACGGATTTATCGTCGAGAGCGCGCGCGATGGAGAAATCGCGCTGGAGAAATCGCGCGGTCTGCGGCCGGACCTGATCCTGATGGACGTGCAGATGCCAAAAGTCAACGGGTTCGAGGTTACCCGACAGCTACGTGAGGACCCGGCAACGGCGCGCATCCCGGTGATCTTCGTCACCGCCGCCGCGCGCGAGCCGTCCGACGTGGCGCACGGCCTGAAGCTTGGCGCCGATGACTACATCCGCAAGCCGTACAACTACCACGAACTGCTGGCGCGGGCGCACAGCAAGATGCGAGCGCGCCAGCTTGAGGATCGGCTTCAGCGTCGCAGCGAGGAACTTGAGGCGCTGGTTCGCATTGGCGGCGTGCTGAACCAGCAGCTTGAGCTGGAAGACCTGGCGGCGCTGATCCTGGAGATCGCCGGACAGGAGTTTCACGCTGCGTTCGCCGAGCTGGTGCTGTTCGACCCGCACGGCGTCCCCATCCTGTTATGCAACAGCCGGCAGGGGATGAGTGATCCCGCTGAAGCGCTGGCGATGCTGAACGATCCTGGATCGCTGATCACGCAAGTGTACCGCTCCGGCGAACCGCTGCTGATTCCGGATTCTGAAGAGCTTGCCCGTGACGGCCTGTCGTCAGCGATGGCCGCGCCGCTCAAACATCATGGCAAGCTGCTAGGCACGCTGAGCGTTGGCCTGGAATCGGAGCGCCGGTTAAGCGAGCCTGATTTGCGGATGCTGCGCTCGATGGGCGAGCAGGCGGCGCTGGCTGTACGCAACGCGCAGCTTTACGCTGAGCTTCAGGGCTACGCGCAAACACTTGAGGACAAGGTCGCGCGCCGGTCACAGGAGTTGCAGGCGGCGCATGCGGAGCTAATCCGCGCCGAGAAGCTGGCGGCGCTGGGGCGGATGGCGGCGGGGATCGCGCACGAGGTCAATAACCCGCTGCAACCGATCCTGAACTGTCTCGAAGTTGCGATCGAGGACACCGAGAACGGGACCCAGCCCGACCCGGAAATTCTGCGCGTGGCCGAGAACGAGGTCCAGCGCATCAAGTCGATCGTAGCGCGCCTGCTCGATTTCGCGCGGCCGGGCAGCACTGAAAAGTCGCTGATCGATCTGCCGGCGCTAATTGGCGAAGTGCTGCTGCTGACTTCCACACAGCTTGAGCGCGCCGGAGTCCATCTGATGCACCGGCTGTACGCCGCGCCGCCGATCCCTGGCAGCCCAACGCAGCTCAAACAGGTGCTGCTCAATCTTGTGCTGAACGCGATGGAGGCCATGCCCGACGGCGGCGATCTTGAGGTGATGCTCTACCCGGAAAACAGTGGCACAGTGATCAGCGTGCGCGACACCGGCATTGGGATGGACGCTGAGACGGTCTCGCAGATTTTCGACCCGTTCTACTCGACTAAAGGGGAAGGGACTGGCCTGGGGCTGGCCGTGACCTACGGCATCATCGAAGGTCACGGCGGCACAATCCAGGTTGAGAGTCAGCCGAACCAGGGCACGCGCTTCACGATCTGGCTGCCCGGCGCGAACGGCTAACCGCGCCGGGCCATTCCTCGGCACTCGATCAGTCCCAGCGTGACTGGAACTCCGGCCAGCGTGGATCGCCCGGCTGAAGCCCGACATAATTCGCGGCCTCGCCGATCGGCACGGCGGCGCGATAGAGTGTATCCGCCGGGTCGCTACCGCAACGCGTGATGTTCACTCCAACCGCACGAATGGCTTCTTGCCCTTGCAGACTCGCCGCTTGCTGCGCCGCAAGCTGCATCATCTGCTCGATCAGTTGCGGCAGCGTAGGGGTGGGGCGTGCGCACGCCTGCACAAAGAGCGTAGGGCCAAGGGCGCTGTTCGCCAGCACGACCTGCGGAGTCCCCACTTCAGCCGGCAGGGCGGCGACCTGAAGCTGTTCGGTCGCCGCCTGAACCGCCGCCGCTCCGTTGCCATCCAGGTCTACGGCGCTGAGAGCGGCAAGGTCCTTCACCTTCGGTTCCAGCACGGGCAGCAGCACCCAGACCAGCGCGACGACCATCACGGCGACCAGCAGCAGGCCCACCAGCGCACCCAGGATCCGCCCCCCGCGCCCGCGCTGGCGCGCCGCTCGCTCCTCTGCGGCAGCGTGTGCTTCAGCGTCGAGCGGCTGCGGCTCGTCGCCAAACGTGACAAAACGGACCGGTTCGCGCCGCTCAGGCGCAACTGGAGCCTCAGCGGCGTCCAGCGCGAAGGGGTCTTCGTCCAGTTCGGCGAACGGATCCTCGCCCATTTCAAACAGTTCTTCGTCAAGATCGATCGCGTCGAAGCTGCCCAGCGCGAAGGGGTCATCAAATGCTTCTTCAACGAATGGCTGCGCGCTGGCGGCCGTCTCCGGGAACGAGTCACCCAATTCGATCCCGAACAACTCCTCTTCTTCCGGCAGCGGAACGGCGGCTGGGCGCAGCTCCGGGAAGTGGTCCAATTCATCGGGCACGGGTGGAAAATGCTCGTTGAGCTTGTCGAGCATCTCACCGGCTTTCGGCGCGTTGGCGTAATCCGGATCGAGCCGCAACACCTGGATCAGCGCCTCACGCGCCTCATCCGGCTCGATCGCAGCGTTTGCCAGCAGCCACCACGCATCCACGTTTTCCGGCTCGTTGACGACAATCGGCCGCAACAGCGCCAGCGCCTCGTCAATTTGCTCCTGCTTGATCAGGGTGTAGGCTTGCCGCAGCTCTTCGTATGTGCTCATCATGCCCCTCCGCCGGACGCCGGTTCCACTGCGTATCGACATGCGTATAGTCTATAGGCTTCCTGCATGGTCAACACCCTGCATTATAGCCGGACCGACCCAGCCCGCAAACGGCCTCCGGTCGCCAATTCACGCGACCTGACTATAATGAAGACCGTAAAGGGGGCGCGGCACGGCTTTGGCGCTGGCGCTCTGCCTTTGCACGTCAGAGGCTCTCGCAGCCTGGATGCGGGAATTATGCTGATCAGGATAACGTTCAAGCTTGGTCTTCTGCTGACAATGCTCGGCCTGCTGAGCAGCGCTCTGGCGTTCGCTCACCGCACCCTCGCACAGGAGCTGCGCCTGCAATATGGCGACCGCGTCGAAGGCGAGATCGGCGCAGCCAGTACCGCCGACGTGTGGCGCTTCAGCGGCGGCGCAGGTGATCGCGTGACAATCCGGGTCGAACGATTGGATGACAGCTTTGCCCCGGCGCTGACGGTCCGCGATTCGAAAAGCGTGGCGCTGCTCGACGTAACGTGGGCGGCTGCCGGCGCGCCGGTTTCTGAGGCAACTCTGCGCCTGGCCCAAGGCGGTGTGCACGAGATTGAGGTTCGGGCGCAGCCGGGCGGGGCAGGGCGCTACGCGCTGAGCCTGATCCTGACCCAGGCGGGCGCAACGGCCGGACGGCAGGATGTCGCGCTGAGTTACGGCCAGCAGGTTACGGGCAGCCTGAGCGAAGCGTTACCCCAGGCCGCCTGGTCTTTCCGAGGAGAGCCGGGCGACGTAATCGACCTCGCGCTTGCGCCGGATAGCGGCGCTTTCCAGCCGCTTGCGACGCTTATCAGCCCGACTGGCAGCACGGTTGCATCTGGCACGGCGATGTCTGCCGTGCGGCTGCCAATGGGCGGCATTTACACGATCGATGTGCGTGCGACGGACTCGACCAGTGGGACCTACCGGCTCGATCTGCGCCTACGCAGTTCGCCTGTGGTCGATACTGGTTTCGTGGCGGCGCCGCTGGACCTGGGCGTCCCGGCGCGCGGACGGCTAACGGTGGATGCGCCCACGGCTCGTTTCCGCGTCAGCGGAAGCGCGGCGCACGCGCTGGCGCTCGATCTGTCCAATCCTCAGGCGCGAGTCGCAGTGGGCGTGCTGACCGAGAATCGCGCGCTGCTGGACTCTTTCGCGGCGATTGGGCAGGTGCGCGCTGCGCTTGCTCCGGTTGGGCAGGTCGCCATCTGGCTGGAGATTTCCTCTGCCGACGTGACGCCGAATCAACCGCTCGATTTCGAAGTGCAGGTTAGCCCGCTGCGCATGGCACGCCGCGATGCTCGCGCGCTCACCTTCGACCGTCTACGGCGTGTTGCGCCTGCGCCCGATCCGGATCCCTGGTTCTTTGACGCGCGCGCTGGCGATCACATCGTGTTGTCACTGCGTCCGGAGGTGCTTTCGCCTGACGGCTTCGCGCAGCTTTACGGCCCGCAAGGGGATCTGCTGTTCCAGCGCCGGATCGATTCCGGCTTCGATCAGCCGCTGCTGCTGGAACAAGCGGGCGTCTACGAGTTGCTGATCCGCACAATCGGCGGCGAGACGTACACTCTCGGACTGACGCGGGTGGGCGCGGGCGGCTTCCCCTTCGACCTGATCGTGGATCGCACACTACGCGGTCCGCTGCCTGCCACGCTCGGATCGGAGGCTGCTGGCGAGCCGGGTGCGCGCCAGGGCGAGGTCTGGACACTCGACATCGCCGAAGCGGGCGCGTGGACCTTCGAGCTAGCCGTGCCGCCGGATTCCACGCCACTTGGTCTGCGAATTGAGACGCCGGATGGCGCCGCGCTTGCCGAGCGGCTGACGCTCCCGGTCAGCGGGCGTGCCAGCGCCGATCTGCGCCCCGCAGCGCCCGGCCGGTACCGGATTGTTGTCCTCAATCCGGCGACTGAGGGGTCTACGCCCTACACCCTGCGCGCGGTTCCGGCAGGGGGAGGCACCTTGCTTCCCGGAAGCCCGGCGCACGGCGTGCTG
>JADLHR010000532.1 GCA_020848665.1 Anaerolineae bacterium | reverse complement strand
GTCATGCGGTTTTCTGTCGCGCTTGGTCCAGGCCCGGCGTCCGGCGGAACCCTAGCGACCCTTCAGTTGGCGAAGTGTCATCGAGGATAGCAAAGGCAGGGCGCTTCGGCAAGCCGGTTCAGGACACCGGCTCCAGGTAATAATCGCCGCCGGCGCCTTCCGCCATCCACCCTTCGAGGTCGCCCATACGCACCAGCCACCACCAGCGTTGCTGGTCGTCGCAGACCGGCCCGCTGATCACGGTGAAGACGCGCCCCGGCTGAAGCTGGCCGAGATAGTCGCCGCCGGTATGTGGCGCGGCGCGCACCCGGCTTGGCAGCGGCGGCTCCAGCGTGACTCGGCCCTGCTTGCCGGGCGTCAGACGCGGCGGCTGAGCGCCGGGGCAGGTCGCCAGGCCAACGTCGATTGGCTCGATCCAGTATGTCCCGCCGCGCCCTTCGCCGATCCAGCCGCTCCACGTTCCGCCCCGATCGACGCCTTCGATCCGCCACCACGCGATCTCGTCAGCGCACGATGGGCCGCCGGTTACCTGAAAGACCTGGCCCGGCGGGATGCTGCGCTGTTCCGCCCCGGACAGGCCGGGCGCGCCGCGCAGCGTGGTGTTGAGCGCGGGCAGCAGCGTCGTGCGCGCGCCCTGACCGGCCCGCACGCGGGTCGCAAGCTCTCCGCAGGCTGAGACTTCGCGCGTTGGCGAGGCGGGCGGCGTCGTGGCGGTCGCGGCGACCAGCCCACTCTGCCCGGCAGCGGTGGGCGCGGCGGTCAAGGGGGGTGCAGTCAGATGGCGTCCTGTAGGTGACGGTGGGTTCTCGGCAATCACAGGCGGCGTGGCGGACTCGTCGTCCCACAGCAGGTAAACCCCTGCCAGCGCCAGCGCGCCGATTACCAGCGCACCGCCGAACAGCGCCGCCCATCGCACCCCGCGCCTCCGGCGCGCAGCAGGGCGCGGCGCAGCGGGCGGCGCTGCGACGATCGGCGGCATGGCGGGCGGCGCGGCGTGCGGCGTGTAGACAGGCGGCGGCATGATCGCGGCGGGCGGCGTGACCTCAGCCGCACGAATGGCGGCAGGCGGCGGCGTCGCGGCCCGCGCGATCTGCTCCGCGCTGGCGCGCGGCAGCGGCGCGCTCAGGACAGACTCCGGCAGTTCGCTGAGCGCGGCCCGGAAGTCTTGAATCAGCGTGGTGGCGCTGGCGTAGCGCCGGGCCGGGTTCTTGTCGAGTGCGCGCAGCAGCACGCGCTCGACCTGCTCTGGCAGCGCCGGGTTGACGCGGCGCGGCTGTGGCGGCGTCTCGCCCACGTGCTTGAACATCATGCCAAACGGCGTGTCTGCCTGGAATGGCTGTGCGCCGAGCAGCAGCTCATACAGCATCACGCCCAGCGCGTAGAGGTCGGTGCGGGCGTCCACCGCTTCGCTGCGCCACTGCTCCGGCGCCATATAAGCGGGCGTGCCCATCACCGCACCGGTGGAGGTCAGGTCGCCGGATGTGGTTGCCCCGGCCAGCATCTTGGCGATGCCGAAATCAGTCAGGTAGCAGTTGTCCAGCTCGTCGAGCAGCACGTTGTTGGGCTTGAGGTCACGGTGTACGATGCCGAGCCGGTGCGCGTATTCGAGCGCCGACGCGATCTGATCGACGAAGCGCCCGATCTGGCGCAGGGTAAGCGAAGATTCCGCGATCCGGCGGGCCAGCGTGCCGCCTTCGACCAGGCGCATGACGAGATACACGAACTCGTCGCTGCGCCCGAAGTCGATTACCGGCAGGATGTGCGGGTGTTGCAGGCGGGCAATGACGTGCGCCTCGCGCTCGAAGCGCGCGACGAATTCGGGGTTATCGCTGTGCTCCGCCGAGATGACCTTGATCGCGACGTCGCGATCCATCGAAAGCTGGCGGGCAAGGTAAACAGTCGCCATGCCGCCGCGCCCGATCCGCACGCTGATCTGGTATTGGCCGAGCGTCTGCCCGGTGAGGTCCGCCATCCCCTGCGCTCCAGGGCTTCGTGTGTGTGCCGCGCGCTAAGCATAGCCCCGGCGCGCGCCGCGCGTCAAGGTGTGGGATTCTTACTCCGGACCGATAGCGTGGGCAGGCGTATCCCGTGCACGCGGCGGTGTGACGGGTGAGGCACGGCAGCCGAACTGACGCTGACCGAGGCGCTATCGTTCGTGAACAACGGTTTTCAGGGCGCTTTTCCGTTTTGTGCTACGATGATAACCACGTTTCCCTTTTTGCGCCCGGTATCGACATAGCGGTGCGCCTCGACGATCTGGTCCAGGGAATAGAGTCGGTCAATGACCGGCCGGATCGCGCCTGCTTCCACCAGGTCTTTCACGAACGCTAAATCGTCCTGTTTTTCGGACGAAACCCCGGCCAGTGCTTTCTTACCGCCGAACAGCGACGTGCGCAGCATGTAACCAAACTCACGCAGACCTCCCGCTCCGGCGAGATAGCGTCCGGTGGCAGTCAGCGAGTTTTTGCAGGCCGGAAACGAACTCCTGCCGACCGTATCGAAAATGACATCATAGGCTTGGCCGTTTTGGGTGAAATCCTGTTGCGTGTAATCGATGACGTGATCCGCGCCCAGCGCTTTGACCAGTTCAACATTCACCGTGCTGCACACTCCGGTGACTTCTGCGCCCAAGTGCTTGGCGATCTGGACCGCCGCCGAGCCAACGCTGCCCGATGCGCCGATGATCAACACGGCCTGACCCTGCTGGACATGACCCATGTTTCGGAGGAAAGTCAGCGCGGTCAAGGCCCCATTCGGGATGGCAGCGGCTTCGGCGTAGGTCAGATTGGCAGGTTTAAGCGCTAACCCTGCGCCTTCCGGCATCACCTTGTATTCGGCATAGGCGCCCACCCGCGTACCAGCGATCCCAAAAACCGGATCGCCTACTTTGAACCGGGTTACCGCCTTGCCAACCGCCTTGACCTCACCTGCCAGTTCAACTCCAAGAACCGGTTTCCTGGGCTTGCGCAGGCCGAACATCAGGCGCGATATAGATTTGAACCCCGGCGGCACAAAAACGAACCCGCGCATATTGCAGTCGCCGGTGGTCACGGTGGTCGCATGAACGCGAATCAGCACCTCGTGATCCTTCGGCGTGGGTTGTTCAATCTCGGCCAGATGCAAGACATCGGGCGAACCGTACCGTTCGTAGATAACCGCTTTCATGGTTCTGATTGCTCCCTATGCTTATGAACGCTGATGGCGGTTCCTATTTACGGTGTGCTCGACGTGATCACAACATGGCCGGTGCGCTGTCCGGATTCGGCGTAGCGGTGCGCTTCGGCAGTTTGCTCTAAAGGAAACGTGCGATCTACCATTGTTGTGATCGCGCCTGCCTCGACCAGTTCGCGGATCGTATCGAGGTATGCGTATCCCTCACCGGAGAACGCGCAGATCGCTTTTGGGCCGCCGGATAGCGCTGTTCGCAGCATGTGAAACAGGTGTGGCAGTTTGAAGCTGGCATATAGAATGAGACCCTTGGGCGTGAGCGACTTTTTGGCGCGCGGGAAGCTGGTTTTGCCCAACACGTCAAAAATCACGTCGTATTGCTGACCGTTCTGGGTGAAATCCTCGCGCGTGTAGTCGATGACATGATCGGCCCCCAACGCTTTGACCATATCAATGCGCGCCGTGCCGCATACTCCGGTAACTTCCGCGCCATCGTGCCGGGCAAGCTGCAAGGCATATGAGCCGATGGACCCCGACGCGCCGTTGATCAGCACTTTCTGGCCGGGCCGGATGTGCGCTTTTTTGAGCAGATTCAGCGCCATCATGGCCCCATACGGCACGGTCGCAGCTTCTTCATAGCTCAGGTTGGCCGGTTTGTGCGTCACCGAGCTGGCTTCTTGCATACAGATATATTCGGCATTCGCGCCGAATTTCGGCCCCCGATAGCCGTAGACTTCGTCGCCGACTTTGAAGCGTGTGACATCCTTGCCAACCGCTTCGACTTCCCCGGCCAGCTCGGCGCCGAGAATGCGAATGCGCGGCTTGCGCAGTCCGAAAGCCAGTTTAGACAGGAGCCAGAGCAGGCCCGGCATATTGAATTTGCGCGGGGTAATGCTGCGAAAATTGCGCGCCATCAAGTCGCCGAATCCAACCGAACGGGCGCGGACTTTGATCAGGATTTCATTGTCTTTCGGTGCAGGCTTTTCAACTTCGGCCGGGTGCAAAACTTCCGGCGGACCGTATTGGGTGTAGACAATCGCTTTCATGAGTCCCCCCCAAGGCACCCTTGAATCAGTTGTTCAGCATTGTTCACGCTGATCTATCACACTGATCTAAATGTACGCAGAGGGTGTCAGCAAGTTGCTCCGATCAGCCTCCGGTGACGTCTGGCGGCGCGACCGCTCCCGGCATGATCTGGTTGTAGGCGTCCAGCGCGGCCTGGCTGTTGGCGTTAAAGGCCAGCGCCGCTTCGATCTCGGCCAGCGCCTCGTCCGCGCGTCCGAGTGCGCTCAGCGCCAGCCCGCGCCAGAGGTGCGTTTCTTCCAGGTAAGGCGTCGTCGTGGCGACCGTGTCCGCCAGCGCGATCAGCTCGTCATAGCGCCCGGTGTGATAGAGCGTCTCGAACGGGCCGAACTGGTACCACAGCATCCGAAACGGCAGTTCCTGGCGGAACGCCTCGTCATAATAGACGGCGGCTTCGTCATAGCGGCCCAGCTTGGCGGCGGACGTGCCCGCGTTGAACCACGACCAGCGATCGTCGCGCCGCGCGGCCTCATCCTGAGCGATCACAAGCGCGGCCTCGGCGGCGTAAGCCGGGTCGCCGTATGGGCCGAGGATCGCAGCGACCTCGTCTTCGCGCTCCTGCGGGTAAATCACCAGGAACACGTAGTTAAAATGCCGCCACCAGCGATTGAACTCGCCGTAGGTCGTCGCAATACCGTCGTAGGTCGGCCCCTGACCCTGGTACGTGTCGAAGACCCAGATCGTCTGCGCCGCGTCGTCGTAGCCAATGACGGTCTTGTAGTGGCCCATCCACTCCTCGCCGTCAGGCTGAAAGCCGCTCTCGACAATCACCGGCAGGTCAGCCGCGATAAACGCCATGATCAGGTCGATGGTCCCGCCATAGCGCCACAGCGCGCGCAGACCGGGCAGTTCGTCCTGCTCCCGCACATAGCGTGCCAGCTCAGCGGGCGAGACGTTGCGATCCTCGACGCTTGGCTTGAGCCACGCCTCGGCGGTGTGCTGATCGGGTTGCCAGCCGAAATACGACAGCGCCATCGTTAGGTTCGCCGGACCGCAGTTGCACCACGTCTGGAACTCGAACTTCAGCCGGTAGTGGTCGAGGCGGGCTGTCGAAGGCTCCTGCGCGCGGGTTGGCGTTACGCCCAGCGCCAGCCCCGCTAGCAGAGCGACCAGGAGAAGGCCAGGGCGAAACGGTCTCACGCGGAGCCTCTCGCTCAGTGCGCCATGCTCGGCACGACCGCCTGGCCCGCTTCGACGCTGGCGCGGGCGTTCTCGGCGGCGGTGAAGTTGCGGTTATAGTTCAGCGCCAGCTCAAACTGCGTCTGCGCGTCGCCGGTAAGGCCCTGGGCCGCGTAGGCCATGCCGCGCCAGTAGTAGGTTTCCTCGACGTAGAGCGTGGTCGCCTCGGTGTTGTTTGCGAGATCGATCACGTCCTGGTAGCGTCCGACGTT
>JADLHR010000531.1 GCA_020848665.1 Anaerolineae bacterium | reverse complement strand
GGGATCGCGTCGTTCAGCGTCTTGATGCGCGGCTGGATCAGCGGCACGACGCGGATCAGCACGTCGAGGTTGACCTCATACCCGGCGCGCTCAAAGACCGGCAGCAGCAGCCGCGCCAGCCGCTGCGGGTCCATCTCGCGGATGTAAACCCCATTCAGCCAGTCCAGCTTCTCAATCGGGAAGATGCTCGCCGCCGGGTTAACGCGGCTGAGGTCGAAGCGCTCAATCGTCTCGTCAACGCTGAACACCTCGCGATCTTCGCCGAAACTCCAGCCGACGTTCGTCAGGAAGTTCACCACCGCTTCCGGTACGTAGCCCGCGTCCTGAAACTCGTAGAGCAGCACCGGGATTTTGCGTCCGCTGTCGGTGAAGCCCGCGCTGCGCTTGGAAAGCTTGCCCCTGCCGCTGGGGTTGAGAATCACCGGCAGGTGCGCGATCTGCGGCATCTCCCAGCCAAAGGCGTTGTACAGGTTGCGGTGCACCGGCGCGGACGAGATCCATTCCTCGGCGCGCAGAATGTGCGAGATCCGCATGAAGTGATCGTCCACCACGTTCGCCAGGTGATAGGTCGGAAAACCGTCGGACTTGAGCAGCACCAGGTCCTGAAGCTGGCGGTTGTCGAAGGTAATGTCGCCGCGCAGCAGGTCATGGACGGTCGTCGTGCCCTCGGTTGGCATCTTGAAGCGGATCACGAACGGCTTGCCTTCCGCCTCGTTGCGCGCGCGCTCCTCCAGCGACAGGGTGCGACAATGCCGGTCGTAGCCGGGGTCTTCCTTGCGCGCCTTCTGCTCCTGGCGCAGGGCGTCGAGGCGCTCCGCCGTGCAGTAGCAGCGGTAGGCGAGGTCGTGCTCAAGCAGCCAGCCCGCCCACTGCTGGTAGAGCGCGATCCGCTCTGACTGGACATATGGCCCGTAGTCGCCGCCGACCTCCGGCCCCTCGTCCCAGTCGATCCCCAGCCAGCGCAGCCCTTCGGTGATCAGATGCACCGAGTCCTCGACGAAACGCTTCTGATCGGTATCTTCGATCCGCAGGATTAGCGCGCCGCCGTGATGCCGCGCGAACAGCCAGTTAAACAGCGCGGTGCGCACCCCGCCGATATGCAGCGGGCCGGTCGGGCTGGGCGCGAAACGCACGCGCACAGGAGCAGTCTGCTCGGTCAAGATGTCCTCTCCTCAGGTTTATCCGCACACCGTGTGCGAACTATCGAAGCCAATACCTCACGTCGTCTTACCACCAGCGGAAACGAGCGCGGCAGGATTTCTCCTTACGTGATTCCTCGTCTCCGTACCCGCCCCAGAAGCAGTCGCCCCAGGCGTCCTCGTCCTGAAATACCTCGCCGCTGAGAATGGCCGGCGAGGTGGCGAAGATATTGACCGGGTTCGCGCTGTCGCCCACGTCGAATTCCGCCGAGACGGTCGGGTAGTACAGCGTGCCAACGCTGCAATGCTCCGCGATCAGGTGCAGGCCGCGCCCCTGCGCCACGCTGGTATGGTTGCACTCCTGAAGCGAGGGGTACATCGCGTGCTTGCCCCGGCTGACGTACAGCACCGGGGAGTCACGGAAACAGCGGATGTCGCCATTCGTGTACATCTTCGCCTTGCCGTGCGGAAACAGCACCAGCCGGTCGATCCCCCAGTAGCCATCTGTCTCCGCAGGCGCCAGGTAGATTTCGAACATCTCAACGTCGCCGAAGTGCGCGTCGAGATCGGCCAGGCCGAAGACCAGCCCGATCAGCCGGACGACGGGCTTCGAGAACGAGAACGAGCGCCCCTCCGCGCCGAAGCCGATCCGCACGCTGGACGCCGACGCGCCGTAATCGAGCGCATACGCGACGGCAGCCCGCCACACATAGCGCCCAGAATCTTCCGGGTCGCGCACCAACTGGTAGGGCACGACGACCTCCTCTGTCAGGTCGGTCGGCTCGCCGACGGAAAAGACCAGCGTCGGCACAAATTCCTCGGCCAGGCGCTGCTCCAGCTCCTCCTGCGAATCCGCACGGACAGGGATCGGATCGCACGCGGCTTCGGACAGTCCGGCGTACTGAGTGCCCCAGTGATCGAACAGCAGCCCGGTCAGAGTGTAGGCGACGCTGTACGCCACAAACAAGCGCACGGCGACGCGCCTGGCTTTCATCCAACGACGCTTCATGAGGCCCTGTCATTTCTCGCGCGAGCGAATCCGCCCGCCTGATCCGCGTTCAGGGGATTATACCAGCGGCGGCGCGCGCTTGAACGGGGAAAGTGCGCGCGCTTCGAACCGGCCAACTAGCCGTACCCCTCAGTCCCGCAATTTGTTACACTAAGCAGTCAGCCGTTAGCAGTCAGCCGCTAGCCAAAAACGAAGGGCCGGAAGCTGCCTTGTCGCTCCAGCAAGCGAACAGCAGCGTCGGAAACGCCAGTTTTGGGCTTGCCAACCGCCAATTGCTGACAGCCAGTTGCTTACGACACCGTACCGGCCCGCAGTGTGAGCGAGAGACGATCCGCATGGAACCAGATATCCGCACCGAAGACAGCGCCGCTTCTGCCAGCGGCAGCGAGCTATCCAATTTCATTTACGACATCATCGACCAGCACAACGCCAGCGGGCGCTTTGGCGGGCGCGTGCATACGCGCTTCCCACCGGAGCCGAATGGCTACCTGCACATCGGCCACGCCAAGGCGATCATGATCAACTGGCGCACCGCGCAGCGATACGGCGGCAAGTTCAACCTGC
>JADLHR010000530.1 GCA_020848665.1 Anaerolineae bacterium | reverse complement strand
CTGATCGAGTCTGAGCGGAATAATGCCGAAGCAACCGCCTTCGCAGCTCAGGCCACACTGACCTCCCTGAACCGGGGCGGGGTTTCCGTCCAGCCCAACGTCGCCGGTGGCGCGGGCACGTTGCCCGGCGCTACTCCGGAGCCGGGGACAACGCCTATGAGCGATATCGGCGCCACGCTGACCGATACCACCACCGCGACTGGCGTCCGGCCTCAGGATGGCTGCGCGATGGACCAGACCGCCGTGTTCAATACCTCCGAAGACCAGATTTACGTCGTCACCACGCTGACCGATCTGCGAGCTGGCACCGTCTTCGGCGTGCGCTGGTTCGCCAACGGCACGCTGTTCCACGAGGAGCTGGAGTGCTGGATTCCGACCGCCGACTGGGATCAGGTTTGCGCATACTGCTCGATCGTGCCGGACGGGGCGAGCTTCGAAACCGGCGAGTGGTCAGTTGAGTTGCTGCTCGATGGGCAGCTTTATTCGCAGGCGCAGTTCCAGGTCGTCGCGCAGTAACCCCTGATTAGCCTGAGCATCTATGAGCGAGCGCCTGGCTCGCTCTTTTTGTCCATCGCTGCGGGACGTGCTTGCGGCGGACCGCGTGATTCCCGTATAATCAAATGTACATTTGATTAACCACCAAGCGGAGCGCCCGATGCCGCGCAAGCCAGCCGAGCAGACGGTTCAGCCCGACGCGATCCTCAAGGCCGCGGCGACGGTCTTTTACCGCCGGGGCTATCACGGCGCGACGATGGCCGACATCGCCGCCGAGGTCAACCTGACGGCGGGCAGCCTGTATCATCACTTCCCCAGCAAAGAAGACCTGCTGTGCGCCGTGCTGGATCGCGGCCTGGCGCAGATCACGCGGGACGTGCGCGCGGTGGTTGACGGCGGCGCGCCATCTGCTGACAAGCTGCGTGCGATTGCCCACATCCATGTCTTGAGCGAGATCGAGCATTCCAACATCGCGGCGGCGGTGATCTTCGAGGGGCGCGCGCTGCTCGACGTGCCCGGCGTGCGGGACCAGTACGTCCGCCAGCGCGACACGCTCGAAGCCCTGTATCGCCGCGTCGTGGAAGATGGTATTGCTGCCGGGGACTTTCGCCCGCTGGATGTCGGCATTTTTGTCAAGGCGCTGTTTGGCGCGCTGAACTGGGTCAGCCTGTGGTACCGCGAGGGCGGGCGGCTGACCGGCGCGCAGATTGCCGCCGAGATCGCTGCGACGTTCCTGGCCGCGCTGCAACCCCCGCCTGCTGAGGGCGGTGATTTTCCGCCCTGTTGAAACGCCCAGTCCAAAGACTTTGCATTTGGAGGGAAGCTTATGTTCAGTCTGACACCTACCGACGAACAGCAGATGTTGATCGATACCGTGCGCCGCTACGCGACGGAAGCTGTGCGGCCCGCCGCGCACGACGCCGACGAGCGCGGCGCGTTCCCCGGCCGCCTGGTGCAGACCGGCTGGGAGCTGGGCATCCTGCCCGGCAGCATCCCGGAGAGCCTGGGTGGGTTCGCGGACGAGTACAGCGCCGTGACCGGGGCGCTGGCATACGAGGAACTAGCGTATGGCGACGTGTCGCTCGCGCTGCGGCTGATGACCCCCGCGCTGGTGGCCGTGCCGCTGCTGCTGGCTGGAACGGACGCGCAGCGTGCGCGGATGATGGAGCAGTTTCTGGGCGAGACGCCCCCGCCGGTCACCGCCGCGCTGCTGGAACCGGCGATCAGCTTCGACCCGCTGCGCCCGGCGACGACTGCGACGCGCGACGACGAAGGCTGCTATGTGCTTAACGGCAAGAAGGCGAGTGTGCCGCTGGCCGAGGGCGCGGCGTCGATCCTGGTTTACGCGGCGGACGCGGAAACCGGGCAGGCGCAGGGGTTCTTTGTCGAAGGCGGCACGCCGGGCCTGACGGTCGGGCCGCGCGAGAAGCTGATGGGCCTGCGCGCGCTGCCGGCGTATTCCCTGATGCTGGAGAACGTGCGCGTCGATCCAGGGCAGCGGCTCGGCGGCGAGGCCGGGATCGATTTTGGGCTGATCCTGGCGCACAGCCGCGTTGGGCTGGCGGCGCTGGCGGTCGGCGTGATGCGCGGCGCGCTCGACTACGCGGTGAATTACGCCAAAGAGCGCGAACAGTTCGGCGCGCCGATTGCCACCAGGCAGGCCATCGCCTTCATGCTGGCCGAGTGCGCGATCGAGATCGACGCCGCGCGCCTGATGGCCTGGGAAGCCGCCTGGGCGCTCGACCAGGGTCACGACGCGCGCCGTGCGGCGTACCTGGCGAAGGAATACGCCGCCAAGGCTGCGCTGATGGTGACGGACGCCGCCGTTCAGACGCTGGGCGGGCATGGCTATATCCGTGAGCACCCGGTGGAGCGCTGGCTGCGCGACGCGCGCGGCTTCGCGGCCATCGAGGGGCTGGCGATTGTATAAGCGAAGAACCGCGAAGCGTAGCGAAAAGCAGCGATGCTGCGCCCGGCTGTCTTAGCTGTTTCACCGCTGCTTTTGGCTGAGCAGGAGCGAAAGGATAGCGAAATGGCGATCAGCTTTGAAATTCCCGAAAAACTGCGGCAGGGTCTGCAAATGACCGAGGCCGTTGCCAAAGGCGTCATGCGCGGCGAGGCGCGCCGCCTCGACGAGCACGAGCACGAGCGACCGGCCACCTTCATCAGCCTGATGTGGCCGGTGCTGCGCGAGCAGCAGAAGCGCCAGCTTGATCGGCAGGCCGCTGGCGGGCCGAAGCGCGAGGGGCTGGGCACGCTCAACCTCAACATGGTTCTCACTTTCGAGATGCTGAGCTGGGGCGACGTGGGGCAGACGCTGTGTATGCCGATGGCGCTGTTGGCGGGCGCGGCGATTGAGGCGGTCGGCACGCCGGCGCAGAAGGAGCGTTTTCTGCGGCGTTTTGCTGAGGGCGACGCGCCGGTGTGGGGCGCGATGGCGATGACCGAGCCGGGCGCCGGGTCGGACACCTCCGCGATCCAGACGACCGCGACGCTCGACCCGGCCACCAACGAATGGGTGCTCAACGGCGAGAAGATATTCTGCACCAACGGCAAGCTCGCGCTGGACGAATCGAACGGGATCGTGGTCGTCTGGGCGACGGTTGATCGCGCAGCGGGGCGCGCAGGCATGAAGCCGTTCGTGGTCGAGGCAGGCACACCGGGCGTCACAGTTGACAAGGTTGAGATCAAGCACGGCATCCGCGCCAGCGACACGGCCAGCATCGTCTTCCGCGACGCGCGCCTTCCGTATGAGAATCTGCTCGGCTCGGCGGAAGTGCACCGCACCGACGGCACGACGAAGGGCTTTAAGGGCGCGATGGCAACCTTTGACGCCAGCCGCCCGCTGATCGCCGCCAGCGCGATCGGCGTCGGGCGTGCCGCGCTGGAATTCGTCAAGGACAAGCTTGCCGCCGAGGGGATCGACATCCCCTACGACCGGCCCTACCACGCGCTGAGCGCCGTCCAGCGTGACGTGATCGAGATGGAGATGCAGCTCAAGGCGGCCTGGCTTTTGACGCTGCGCGCGGCCAGTATGCTCGATCACGGCCAGCACAACAGCCTCGAAGCGTCGATGGCGAAGACGAAAGCCGGTAAGGTCGTCACAGCGATCACGCAGCAGGCGGTCGCGATCCTGGGGCCGCTCGGCTACAGCCGCGAGTGGCTGGTCGAGAAGTGGATGCGCGACGCGAAGATTAATGACATCTATGAGGGGACCGGCCAGATCAACACGCTGATCGTGGCGCGGCGCATCCTGGACTACAGCAGCCGCGAACTGCGCTGATGCTCCGGCGAGCGGCGTTGGGTGAGCGGCGGGCAGAGATACAGCCGTTCGCCGCGAAATCTGGCATAATCTAGCAGTTGGCGATTAGAGGCTGTTATTCACTCTGTGGCAGGTTTCCCCCATCCTTCCGACCTGCGGCCGGCTTTCCTTCCTCCAGAATAAGGGAAGGAAAAGAACCGGACGGACTCCTCTTCCCTTCTTGTGGGGCAAGGGCCAGTGGATGGAAGGCTTTACCGGGCACAGGCCTATGACACGCTCTAACGGTTAATCGCTGGCTGCTCTCTGCTGTTGCACAAGGAGAAACCACTGTGAAACGACGAGGACTGATGCTGATCGCGCTGGCGCTGATCGCGGCCCTGGCCGGAACGATTATGGTGAGCGCGCAGGGCGGCGAGGGACAGCCGATCGGTCCGGCCAACGCCGGGCAGTTGGCCGAGCTGGCCGTGCTCGACACCCAATCGCAGGAAGCGTACGATACCGCGCTGTCGGCGGATGGGCGTTGGCTGGCAATTGCGAACTCGAACGGCGTATGGCTCTACAACGCCGCCGATCTCACTGCCCAGCCGCGCGAGCTTGACGCCGACGCAACGCTGGTCACGAGCCTGGCGTTTAGCCCGGATGGTGCGCTGCTGGCGACCGGCAGCGCCGATGGCGGCGTCCGCCTGACCGACACGGCCAGCGGCGAGCGTCGTGCGCTGATCAACGCCCACAACGCGATTGTGACCCATGTCGCGTTCAGCCCGGACGGCGCGCTGATCGCCAGCTCCAGCGCCGATGGCACGGTGCGGCTGTGGGCTGCCGCCGACGGCCAGGGCCTCGCACAACTGGCCGGACCGGCGAACGTCGTCAGCCGCGTGATCTTCAGCCCGGATGGCACGCTGTTGGTGGCGACTGGCTCCAATGGGACGGT
>JADLHR010000529.1 GCA_020848665.1 Anaerolineae bacterium | reverse complement strand
TTCAGCCAGCCAAGCTGCCGGATCAGGATGTACTCCGGGATCAGGATCGCCTGGAAGGGTACCATCAGCAGCCCCAGGCACATCGCAAAGACCACATCACGCCCCGGAAACTTGAACCGCGCGAACCCGTACGCCGCCAGCGAGCTGATCACTAGCTGGCCGAACGTCCGGCCAATCGTTACGAGCGCCGAGTTTACCATATAGCGGTTGAAATCCGGAGATGTGTCGTACAGCTCGTGCAGGTTCGCGCCGCAAACCGGGTTTTCGGGCAGCCAGCGCACGGGGAGCTTGTTTAGCTCAAGGTCCGGCTTGCACGCGGTCGAAACCATCCACACGAACGGCATCAGCATCACGATTGCGCCCAGGGTCAGCGCCGCGTATAACACCAGGCGGATCGCCAGCGGCGGCGCGCCCGATGAAGAGGGTCGCAACAGCGCCGCCCGGATCATGCGTCGCCTGCCTCGTAGTACACCCAGAAGCGCTGCACCCGTAACTGGAACAGCGTCACGACCAGAATCACGAGAAACAGCACCAGCGCGATTGCCGAGGCATAGCCGTATTCCGAGAACGTAAAAGCGCGCCGGTAAAGATAGTATGAGAGGGTCGTCGCGCTGCCGCCCACCCCGCCCGGCACAATCCGCAGCGTCATCACGTAGACCTGATCGAAAATCTGGAAGCCGCTGATGATGGCGAGCACCACCACCAGAAAGGTAGTAGGCGACAGCAGCGGGAGCGTGACATGCAGAAAACGCTGCCAGCGGTTCGCCCCGTCGATCCGCGCCGCCTCATACAGCTCCAGCGGGATCGTCTGCAAGCCCGCCAGGAACAGCACCATGTCAAAGCCAAGCCGCTGCCAGATCGCTACCACGGCAATAGGAATCAGCACCAGGCCCGGCTCGACCAGCCAGCGCGTTTCGCCCAATCCAAACGGCGCCAGCAGCGCGCTCAGCACCCCATAGCGCGGTTGGAAAACGCTGGACCAGACGATCGACGCTGCGACAGTCGAAGTGACGACCGGCAAAAAATAGATCATGCGATACAGGCCCCGGCCTCGCAAGGGCTGGTTGAGCATCGCGGCGACGGCCAACGCCAGGATGACCTCAGCCGGGACGATCAGCGCGAGCAGCTTCAGCGTATTGAGAAATGCCTGGCGAAACGCCGGGTCGTCCACCAGCCGGGTGAAGTTGTCGATGCCGATGAACTGCGGCGGACGAAGCGCATTCCATTTCTGAAACGACGTGAAGAATGCCATCAGGACCGGGATGCCAAAGAAGAACATCAGCCCCAGGACGTTGGGGGCAACCAGCGCCATGCCCCACAACGCCTTGCGCCGGGTCAGCGGCGTCGGCCCAAGCCAATTTGAGAAGGTTGATGACATAGGCGGTTCGGTCGTGCGGTCACCGGACGATCACCGCACGCTCCAGGGGCGCAAGCGCTGGGGAGCGGCTGCGCTGCTCCCCAGCGAACAGGCGAAAACTCAGCGCGCTGCGATTACTCGACGACGTATTCGTCAACCACTGCGCAGGCCGCTTCGACCGCATCTTCAACCGGGATATCCAGGTCGAAGATGCTGACCACGATTTCGCTGTTGATCGCGTCCCAGATCTCGCCAAAGACGGTCACGCCCTGCGAGTCTTTGCTGGCATCCACAAACGCCTGGATGTTCTTGCCGACATCACCGAACGAGTCGATCCAGAGCTGCTGAAGCTCAGGCGACGGGTTGGCGGGCGCGACATTCCCACCCTCGGCAAAGTAGCGTTGGCCTTCGTCACTGGCGAGGAACAGGATCAGGTTCGCAGCCAGATCCGGGTTTTCGGTGCGAGACGAGGCGACGTACCCGACGGAATGAACGATCGAGCGGCTCAGGCCAGTCTGCGGGTTCCTGGGAAGCTGGACGATATCCCAGTCAAACGGGATTTCTTCCACCGCCTGGCTGAGCTTCCACGAACCGGCGGCGACCATCGCCAGGTGGCCCGACGCGAAATAAGCGAACGCGTCATCGGGCGAGGCCCCGCCCTGAATCGAGACACTCGGCATCACGCCTTCGTCATAGAGACCCTTGAGGAAGTTGAGCGCGCCGATGCTCGCCGGATCGCGCAGGGTGCACGTGGTCCGCGCGGAATCGATCACGGGGACTACACCCGCCGAAGCGATCCAGTTCGGGTAGCCCGCCTGATATTCGGCGTAGACGGAAGCTCCGTAGACATCATTCTCAGGATCAGTCAGGGCGCGGGCTGCCGCAGCGAAGTCGTCCCACGTCCAGTCAGCAGTCGGATAGTCGAGACCGGCGGCGTCAAACATCTCCTTATTGTAGAAGATGGCGATGGAATCCCAGTTCACGGGCAAAGCGTACAGATCACCGTTTTCATCGCGATAGGGATCGACCATCCCGCTGCCCCACACCGTAGAGTCGATACCATATTGATCGAGGTACGGCTGCAAGTCCAGCAGAACGTCGTTCTCCATATAGAAATGGACGTAGGTCTGCGACATGTTAAAGACGTCGGGCAGTTCTCCTCCGGCGGCGTTCGTCGCCATCAAATCCCAGTACTGGCCCCAGGGCTGAACCTGCAAATCAACTTTAGCGCCGAGGCAGTAGTCGGCGGTCCACTGGTCGATGGCGGCGCCAATAATGTCAGCCCAAGCCTGATCCCAGACCCACATCGTCAGTTCGTCCGGCGCTTCGCAGGGCTGCGCGGGGATCGTCGCATCGCCGCCTTCCTGCGCGAAGGCGGGAAACGCAACCAGCATCAGAGAAAGAATCAGCAGTACAGACGTCACTACAAGGCGAATTTTCATGTCAAGCTCCTATGACTGAGGTGGTTGAACGCTTCGGCAATGCCTGGATCGGCAAAGTCGTGCTCACAACCGGTAGGTCACTTGGTTCTATTATAGCGGGATTTCTGCGTCAGGGAGATTTCACGTAGTTTGAGGCGAGAATCGATGCCACGTAGGGGGGAAGTCGCTCTTGACGGGGGTTAGGCGGTATGTTATGATGGCCGCCGTTAGCAGGGGGCGTAGTGTAGCGGTTAACATGTCGGCCTGTCAAGCCGAAGATCGCGGGTTCGAATCCCGTCGCTCCCGA
>JADLHR010000528.1 GCA_020848665.1 Anaerolineae bacterium | reverse complement strand
TTCCTTCCCCCAGAACGAGGGAAGGAAAAAAACAGAGCGGTCTCCCCTTCCCTCATTTTGGGGGCAAGGGGCCGGGGGATGGGGGGCTTTTCTCGGGCGCAAGTTCATAACACGCTCTAGCCATCTGAGCAGCGGGCAGGTGTCGCGCGCGACGCGGCACACATGGGGCGCCGGTAAGACCAGAGACCGGCGGGATGCGTTCACAGCGACCAGCGATAGAGGCACACTATGGCAGCAATTCCAGCCGGCGTTATCCGCGAGCGTGATATTAACCAGGAGCTTCAGGAAGCGTACCTCGACTACGCCATGAGCGTGATCGTTGCACGCGCGCTGCCTGACGCCCGCGACGGTCTGAAACCGGTGCACCGCCGCATTCTGTATGCGATGTACGACATGGGTTTGCGGCCCGGCACACCGTACAAGAAAAGCGCGCGCATCGTCGGCGAGGTGCTCGGCAAATACCATCCGCACGGCGACATGGCGGTATATGAGGCGATGGTCCGCATGGCGCAGGATTTCTCGATGCGCCGGATGCTGGTTGACGGCCAGGGCAACTTCGGCAGCATCGACGGCGACGCGCCCGCCGCTATGCGCTACACCGAGGCCCGTATGACCGAGATCGGGCTGGAACTGCTCAACGACATCGATAAGAACACGATCGATTTCGAGGAGAACTTCGACGGTACGCTGCACGAGCCGGATGTGCTGCCCGCCTCGTTTCCGAACCTGATCGTCAACGGCGCGTCGGGGATCGCGGTCGGGATGTCCACCAGCGTTCCGCCGCATAATCTGGGCGAAGTGTGCGACGCGCTGGTGTACATGCTTGACAACTGGGAGCACCTCGACGACATCGGCGTGCCAGAGCTGATGCAGTTCATTAAGGGACCGGACTTCCCGACCGGCGGCGTGCTGTATGCGAAGGAGAACGGCAGCGGCGAAGACCAGCTTCGCGCCAGCTATGCGACCGGGCGCGGCAAGGTGCGCGTCCGCGCCAAAGCGCACATCGAAGACCTGGGGCGCGGGCGCAGCCGCATCATCATCAGCGAAATTCCCTACCAGACCAATAAGACGAGCCTGATCGAGCGCGTGGCCGTGCTGGCGCGCGAGGGCCGGATCGAGGGCATCGCCGATCTGCGCGACGAGAGCGACCGCAACGGCCTGCGGATCGTGATCGAAGTCATGCGCACCGCCAAGGCGATCGACGTGCTGGCCGAGCTGTTCCGCCAGACGCCGCTCGAAAGCACGTTCAGCATCATCAACCTGGCGCTGGTCGATGGCGAGCCGCGTATGCTTGGTCTCAAGCAGATGCTGCGCGTCTACCTGGAGCACCGGCTCGATGTCGTGCGCCGTCGCAGCGAGTTCGACCTGGCGCGGGCGCGCGAGCGGGCGCACATCCTCGAAGGGCTGCTGACCGCGCTCGGCCATCTCGACGAGGTGATCGAGATCATCCGCCGCTCGCGGACAGTCGATACTGCCCACGCCAATCTCGTCAAGCGTTTCAAGCTGTCTGACGAGCAGGCGCAGGCGATCCTGCAAATGCAGCTCCGGCGCCTGGCCGCGCTGGAGCGCCGCAAGCTCGAAGACGAGTACAAAGAGAAGCAAGAGCTGATCAGGATGCTCACTGCGCTGCTCATGAGCGAACTGATGATGCGCGTCGAGGTCGCCCGCGAGCTGAAGGAAATCCGCGCCAAATACGCCGATCCGCGCCGGACCGTGATCATCGACGCGCCGGTCGGCAGTATCCAGGCCGGTGACTTCCTCGGCCCGCGCGAAGATACGTGGGTGAAGATCACCGAAAGCGGTGTGCTCAGTCGGACTTACGAGGACGACGCACCGCGCATCACGACCGAGACGAAAGACGCGCCGCTGGCGATGCTCGGCAGCAACACGACGCATACTCTCTACCTGTTTACCGCGCACGGCCTGGGTGGGACTGTCCCGGTGAAGCTGATTCAGCCGAACGAGGATCCGGAGCAGGGGATTCGCTACACCACCGTATGCCCGCTCGGCGACGAAGACGAGCTGACGGTCGCGATCTCGCTGCCGCCGGAGCTTGAGACGGGCTATCTCGCGGCGGTCACGCGCGAGGGCGAGGTCAAGCGCTTGCGTCTGGAAGACCTGCCGGGGCTGTCGGCCAACGCCTTTAAGTTCATGGACGTGGAAAAGGGCGACCGCCTGATCTGGCTTGGCTACGTGCAGGACGACGACGAGCTGGTTGTGGTCACGCGCAAGGCGCAGGCGATCCGCTTCTCGGTGAACGAGGTGCGTCCAACCGGGATGGGCGCGGGCGGGATGCGCGCCGTCAAGTTGCAGGGGACGGGCGACGCGGTGATCGGCGCGGCAGTGGCCGAGGACCGGGCCAACGTCTGGGTCTGCACCGATACTGGCGTAGCGAAAAGCACGCCGCTGACCGAATATCCGGCGCAGGGCCGTGCGGGCCAGGGCGTGATCAGCATGAAGCTGCCAGGCGACGCCAAGGGCCTGGCCGCCGCGACAGTCGGCCGGTTGGACGATAATATCATCGTCGTCACCAACAAGGGCAAGCCGAAGTATATGCGCGTCGGCCTGGCGCAGGAGGCGCGCCGCAACGCCAAGGGTGACTACATCATCTCGCTGCGCGTCAAGGAGGAGGTCAGCCGTGTGGTCAGGCTGCTGCCGCGCATCGAGGCCGCCGATCTGCCGCCGAATGGCGACGAAGGCGAGTAGCGCGCCGGGGGCCGCGCGCCGTTCCTCAAGACCCGCGCCTGCGGGTCTTTTGGTGTTCTGGCGTGCTTGCACGGGTCCGGCGAGCGCGGCACAATCGTCCGCGTGGATCGCTTCGTAGTCTCGTAAACTGGATCAGGTGCGATTGGGCTTTTCGGGTCCGGCGGAAGCGACCGGCGAGCAATCGGGAGGCGTGCGGGGCGAGCTGGCCGCGCTGTTAGGGCGCTCCGGCGTGTATGCGCTGAGCGACATCCTCAAGCAGGCGATCAATTTCCTGCTGCTGCCGCTTTACACCGCCTACCTGACGACCGACGACTATGGCGCGCTGTCGATCGCGCTGGCGGCGGCGGCGGTGCTGGAGGTCGTCTACGGGCTGGGGCTGCGCAGCGCGGTCGGACGATTGTACTTCGATCAGCGCGACGAGGACCGCGTGCGCGCTTTCGCCGGGACGCTCGCGATCTTCCTGGCCGGGTTCGGCGCGATGATGACGGTCCTGCTGCTGGCGATCGGGCCGGGGCTGTGGCCGCTGCTCGGTCTGGACGAGGTGGCGTTCTCCCCATATATCGTGCTCGTTCTGCTGACTGTGCCGCTCAATAACCTCGGCCTGTCGCTGGTGCTGCCGCTGTACTATGTGCGCGGTCAGGCGCTGCGCTACGCGGCGTTCAGTTTGTTCAGCTTCGCAATGGTGACTGGCGCGACACTGCTGTTCGTGGTCGGGCTGGGGCAGGGCGCGACGGGCGCGCTGTGGGGGCGCTGGCTCGCGGCGCTGATCGTGCTTGTCCCGACGCTGCTCATCCTGCGGCGC